>JBJHCB010000234.1:0-4592 GCA_050485805.1 Gemmatimonadota bacterium
CCATGGGGTCCAGGAGCTTCCCCATGTCGGTGACCAGGCCGTGCTTCCGGGCCAGGTATCCGTCCCACAGGTCGCTCACCGCCGCGGCCAGGAAGAGGAGGAAGGCCGCCAGGAGCCACCCGGGGCGGGGCGAGAGGGCCAGGAGGAAGATCACCGGGCAAGCGGCGATCCGGGCCAGGGTGATGAGATTGGGGAGATTCAGCCGGGGCGGAGGCATGCTCGTCCGCTCAGCCGAGCGTCTTGACCACCAGCTTGCTCACCGCCTTCAGCGTCTCGAAGACCCCCGTTCCCTGGATGGCCACCCCCTCGAAATCGGGGACCCCGCCGGGATTCAGCTCCTGCCGGAGCTCCTCCACGGGGAGGATCCGCTCCAGGTCCCGCTTGTTGTACTGGATGGCGAAGGGGATGGTGGCGAGGTCGTAGCCGTAGTCCTCCAGGTTCTCATAGAGGTTGTGCATGGCCTCGATGTTGGCCTCGGCCCGATCCGCCTGGGAGTCGGCCACGAAGACGATCCCGTCCACCCCCTTCAGGATGAGCTTCCGGGACGCGTTGTAATAGACCTGGCCCGGGACGGTATAGAGGTGGAAACGGGTCTTGAAGCCCCGGATGTTCCCCAGGTCCACCGGCAGGAAGTCGAAGAAGAGGGTGCGATCGGTCTCCGTCGCCAGGGAGATCATCTTCCCGCGGGTCTCGGGGTCGATGCGGGAGAAGACATACTCCAGGTTGGAGGTCTTCCCCCCCAGACCGGGGCCGTAGTACACGATCTTGCAGTTGATCTCCCGGGAGGCGTAGTTGATCATGGACATGGCGGCACCCTCCCCTCCCGGAAGACCTGGTCGATCTGGGACTCCGCCGCTTCGACCCAGGTCACCCCCACCCCTTCCCTGCGCGCTCCCCCGCCCCAGGCATGGAGAGCGGCCAGGGCCTGATCCAGTTCCGACACGTCCGGACCCCTTTCGGGGGCTCGAAGGCCCCCTGCGATGTCGTGGGAAGTCAGGAGGGCGAGGACCCGGTCCCCACCCACCGGAGCCAGGACGATCCGGCTCCGATGCCCTTCCTGTACGAGTCGGGAAAGCTCCGTCTCCACGGCCAGGGGGGCAAGGGCCCGAGCCGCCTGGATGTGGGCGGAGGCCAGGACGGCGAAGGCGACGGGCTCCAGGTCCCCGGGGTTCCCGGCTGCGGCGCTCACCACCCCCGCCTCCTCCAGGAGAAGCCCGATCCGCCATTCCCCCCGCTCCACGATGGAGCGCACGGCGGAGCGGACCTGGGAGTGGGCCTCACCCCGGGAGCGGGCCCGGGGCCGGGTTTCTCCGGAGGCGGTCACCCGGCCAGCGCCGCGCCGGCTCCGTTGGCGGCCGCCACGGTGCGTTCCATTCGCTCCAGGATGGCCCGAGCCCGGTTCCGGAGAAGCTTCCGCGGCTCCCAGGCGATGTAGTCCCGGAGGAGGTTCAGATGGTCCACGGAGGCGTGCTGGCGGGAAACGTGCTCCAGCGCCGCCACCCGGCGGAGGGCCTGGGGGTGGAAGAGGTTCCGGCGCTGCCTGCGGATCTGGTCCCGGACCAGCAGGGTGGCGCCGGCGCTCACCGCCGCCACGGCCAGTGCGGTGAGCAGGGTCACCTTCAGCCAGTGCTTCGTCTCCCGGTCCATCGCGCTCCTTCCCTCCTTAGCGTTCGCGGCGGCCGGCCAAGGCCTCCGCGAGGGTGGATCCATCCACGTACTCCAGGTCGCTCCCCACCGGGATTCCCCGGGCCAACCGGGTCACCCGCACCCCCAGGGGCCGGAGCTCCGACTCAAGGTAGACTGCGGTGGCCTCCCCCTCAACGGACGGGTTGGTGGCCAGGATCACCTCCCGGACCCGTTCCTCCTCCCCGGCGCCCTCCCCCGCCGTCCCACGGACCCGCTCCAGGAGCCGGGGGACGTTCAGATCCTCGGGGCCGACGCCGTCCAGGGGAGAGAGACGTCCGCCCAGGACGTGGAAGAGTCCCCGGTAGGCCCCACTCCCATCGATGGAGTGGACCTCGAAGGGGGACTCCACCACGCAGAGGGTGGTCCTGTCCCGGGACGGGTCCGTGCAGATGGCGCACACCTCCCGGTCGGTGACGTGCCCGCACCGGGCGCAGGGTCGGGCCCGCTCCGCCACTCCCCGGATCGCTCCCGCCAGCCGGTACGCCTCCTCCCTGGGGACCCGGATCAGGTGGAAGGCGAGGCGGGTCGCCGTCCTGGGTCCGATCCCGGGGAGGCGGGCCAACTCCCGGCTCACCTCGTCGATGATGGACACGTGGGTCCCACCCTCACCGGGAAGGTGAACGCCGGGGGGGCGGACATCCCGGGCCGGGGCTCAGAAGATCCCCGGAAGCTTCATGGGGAAGGGGAGGCCGCCCGCCACCTTCTTCATCTCCGCCTCATAGGCGTCCCGGGCCTTCTTCTGGGACTCCCCCACCGCCGCCAGGACCAGATCCTCGAGCATCTCCACGTCCTCCGGGTCCACCACGGAGGGATCGATGGAGATCCGCTTGACCTGTCCCTTCCCATCCACCGTGACCGTGACCATTCCGCCCCCGGAGGAGGCGGTGACCTCCTGGCGGTCCAGGTTCTCCTGGAGCTCGGTCATGCGGGACTGCATCTGCTGCCCCATCTGGAGGAGCTGCTGCATATTCATGTCGACGTCATCCTCGTCTTCGAGCCAAGGGGGCGGAGACGGGGGCCAGTGGGCCGGGTCTCTCCGCTGGAGGGTCCCCCGCGGGACGAACCCGGAGGGAGGGGTGGTTCGCCCTCTGGAGGGGCGGAACGGACGGTCAATCCACGATTTCCAGGTCGAGTTCTTCTACCGCCTGCCGGAGGCCTGGTTCCTGTTCCAGGAGGTCCCGGAGGCGGCCTTCCTGGACCTCCCGGGTGGAGACCCGGATCTCCGGCTCCACGGCCGCCTCGGTGGCCTGGACGAAACGCAGGGGGACCGGGTCCCGGAGATGCCGGGCCAGGGCCGCCTCCACGGCCCGGGCGGTGGCCGGATCCCGGAGCCGGTCCAGCCCCGGCCCCGGGGGCATGGCCACCACCAGTCCCCCCCCTTCCTCGTGGACCGAGGCCCCCCGGAGGAAGGGGGAGAGCCCCTGCGGGATCCCCTCGCCCGCATCCAGGAGGGCGCGCCACCCCGCGGCGGGGGAGGCGTGGGACCTGGAAGGGGGCGAGGAGTCGGGGGAGGCGGGGCGTCCGGTCTCCGGCGCGTCGGGGGGGGCGGGCGGCGGAGCGGAGGCGTCCCCGGACGTCGCGGCAGCCCCCGGGACGGGGGGCTCTCCCTCGGAGCGGCGCTGCGGGGGAGGGGGAGGGGTCCACCCGCCTCCGGGCGGATCCTCCGGCGGGGGGCCCTCGCCCCCCAGCGCCCGGAGGAGCTCTTCCACCGCCACCGTCCGGTCCAGGTAGGCGAAGCGCAGGAGAAGGAGCTCCAGGAGGACCCGGGGTTGATTGGTGCGCCGCAGACTCCCGGTGGTCTCCAGCTCCGCCGCCATGCCCAGCATGCGGATGAGGTCGGCGGGATCGAAGCGGGCCGCCCGCTCCGCCCAGTCCTCCCGCCGCTCCTCCGGGAGGTCGGCCCCGTCCCCTCCCACCCGGAGTCGGAGCAGGGTACGGAGGGCTTCCAGCAGGCCGTGGTAGAACTCCACCAGGTCGTACCCCTGGTCCAGGAGGGTCTCCACCAGCCCGAAGAGCCCCGCCCGCTCCCCGCCGACCAGGAGGTCGAAGAGCTCCAGGTACCGCTCCTCCTCCACCACCCCCAGGACCCGCCGGACCGACTCCGCATCCACCCGCCCGTCGGAGAGGGCCAGCACCTGGTCGGTGAGGGAGAGGGCGTCGCGCATCCCGCCATCGGCCTTCCGGGCGATGATCCGGAGCGCCTCGTCGGAGGCCTGGGACACCTCCCGGTCCAGCACCTCCCGGAGGCGCTCCACCATGTCCGCGATCCCCACCCGCCGGAAGTCGAACCGCTGGCAACGGGAGAGGATGGGGGCCGCCGTCTGTTCGATCTTCTGCGGCTCGGTGGTGGCGAAGATGAAGATGACCCGCGGCGGAGGCTCCTCCAGGATCTTCAGGAGGGCGTTCCACGCCTCCCGGGTGAGCATGTGGGCCTCGTCCACGATGTAGACCTTGAAGCGCGCCTCCTCCGAGGGAGCGTACATGGCCCGTTCCCGGAGCTGCCGGGCGTCGTCCACCCCGCGGTTGGTGGCGGCGTCGATCTCCACCACGTCCAGGGAGGTGGTGCCGCTCCAGATCCGGGTGCAGTCCTCGCATTCCCCGCACGGCTCCCCGGAGGCCTCCCGCCGGGGGCAGTTGAGGGCCATGGCCAGGACCCGGGCCAGGGTGGTCTTTCCCACCCCCCGGGGGCCGCAGAAGAGATAGGCGTGCCCCACGCGATCGGAGGCCACGGCCCGACGGAGCGTCTCGGAGACGTGCTCCTGGGTGGCCACCTCCGAAAACCGCCGGGGGCGGTATTTCCGTGCTAGGGCGGTGTGGGACACGGCGGCGGGATGGGTTCGGGAGCGCCGGCCGGTTCCCGGACTGTCCCCCTCAGGAACGGGCGGGACACGGCCGGGGGAAAAAAA
>JBJHCB010000235.1:0-4591 GCA_050485805.1 Gemmatimonadota bacterium
CCACCGCCAGGGTCTCCGGGTCCAGGAGCTCCTTCACGTCCCGGGCCTGCTCCGGGTCGTGGGTCTCCAGGGCCTGCAGGGTGTCCGCCAGGTCGTCGGGGGAGAGCTCCTCCAGGACCTCCGCCACCTGGGGAAGGGAGAGGCCCTGGAGCGCCTCGGGCTGCTCCTCCTGGGAGAGGTTGGAGATCAGCTCGGCGGCGGACTCGGCGGGGAGGGCGGCCAGGATCCGGTCCCGCTCGTCGGAATCCAGGTCGTACCAGAACTCCAGGAGCTGCTGTGGCCGGAGATCCGCAAGGGCGCCGGCGAGCCCCCCGGTGTCGTCGGCTTCCAAGAAGGCCCGGAGCGCGGCCAGGAGCTCAGGGGTCTCTGCGGTGGCGTCCATGGTCCGGTGGGAAGAGGTCGATGTGCGTCACGTTCCGGGATCTCCGGGAACCAGTTCCCACCCATGGTCGGCCAGACCCCGCACCCCGGCCGTGGGGCCGTCGGGGGCACCCACCCTTACCTCCGCCGGGGGCTCCACCTCCCTGCGGACGTAACCCAGCGCCACCACCTGGCCGAAGCGGGAGGAGCGGACCACGCTGCGGAGCTCCCCCGCCGCACGCTCCCGACCCGCGGCAAAGAGGGGGACACCGGGAGCCGCCCCCTGCCCCTTCCCCAGGAGGAGGCCCCGGAGATGACGGTTCACCCGCCCCCGGTCCCGGATGCGGACGATGACCTCCTGGCCGGTGTAGCACCCCTTCTGGTGGTCCACCCACCGGTGGTGGAGCCCCGCCTCGGTGGGGATCACCTCCTGGTCCAGCTCCCGTCCGTACTCGGGGCGGCCCCGCTCCACCCGGAGGACCTCCCAGAGCCGGGGATCCCCCTCCGGGACGCCCTCCTCCTCCAGCGCCCGGGCCAGGCGATCCACCAGGGCTCCTCCGGCCAGGAGGTCGAAGGCCGGAGGGTCCACCTCCCCGGAACGCACCACCCGGAGAGTCCCCCCCAGCGGGTCGCCGGGGTCGGCCCCGGGACGGGGCACGACCCATTCGTCCCCCTCGACCATGGCCGCCAGGGCCTGCGGCCCGGGCAGCCCCGGCTGGGACCCCGCCCCCGTCGCCAACGGATGGCCCGCCACCCGGAGGCCCAGGGCCCCGGGGAGGGCGGCGGCCAGCCGGTCCGCGGCGTCCGGTCCCACCACGGTGAGATGCCCCGACTCCCCGGAGATGTCCACGGCCCGGGCAAACCGGGGAGGGAGATACCGGCCGAAGTGCTCCCGGAGTCCCTCCGCGCCCGCGGCAGGGAGGTCCAGGAGGAAGGCCCCATCCTCCCCCTCCACCAGCCGATGAAGGCGAAGCTCCGCCACCATCTTCCCCTTCGGGGTGAGGACCGCGGAGGGGTGGACGTAACCCCGGAGAAGGTCTCCCCCGGGAGTCGCCTCCGGGGCGGGGGGCGCCGGGATACGCCCGGTGACGATCCCGGTGAGCATCCGGGAAGGGGCCCGCCCCTCCATGCGGAGGCGTACGCGACCCCTCCGGGTGATCCAGACCGCCTCCCGGGAAGCCCGGCCGAGGGACCCGGGATCCGCCTCCACCACACAGGGTCGGGGGGCCTCTCCTGCCTCCGCCACTCCCACCACCGACTCCCCACTCCCGTCCCCTTCCCGGGTCATCCTCGCTCCCTCCTCACCCCGTGTGCCCCCCTGCGGCTCCGCCATCCTCGCCACCGGTGGTCCGGAGCTCCTCCACCAGGTTCCGGATCCGGTTGGCATCGGCGGCCTCGGGGGCGTAGTCCAGGTACCACTCCAACTGCTCCAGCGCCTCTTCCGTGCGCCCCATCCGGGCCAGGAGGGTCCCCCGATCCCGGATCTCCGACGGCGAAGTGGGATGGATGACCAGGATCCGCTCCACCGCCGCCAGGGCGCGACGGTGATCCCGGGCGTTCAAATAGACCCCCTTCAGGTTGGTGAGGAGGCGGACCAGCATGTCCCGGCGACTGGCCGGACGCAGGAAGGCCGGTTGGACCCGGACCATCCCCCCATACACCCGATCCAGGAGGTCCTGGGCCTCATCCTCGAAGCGGACCCGCCCTCCGTCGAAGGGGTCCACCAGGAGGCGCACCTCCTCGCCCTCGAACCGGACCAGGAAATGGCCGGGGAAGTTCACTCCCGTCATGGGCAGGCCCATGCGCCACCCCACCTCCAGGAGCACCATCCCCAGGGTGAGGGGGATCCCCCGCTTCCGGTCCAGGACGTCGTTGAGGAAGGAGTTCCGGGGGTCGTAGTAGGCCTCCCGGTTGCCCCGGAACCGGTTCTGCTGGAAGAGGGTGTGGATCACCTCCTGGAGCACCACCAGCGGCGCGGTCTCGTCCGCCAGGCGTCCCTTCACCTCCTCCGCCAGGGCGTCCAGCCGGGTGAGGTAGGGCTGCACCGGGAGCTGGGGGTACTCCTCCTGCGCCACCAGGAGGGCCGCCCGGGCCAGGTCCACCTGGTCGTCGGGGCGATCCACCTCCTGGGCGAAGAGCCTTCGGGGAGACGGTACCGGGAGTGTCACGGCCTGCACCCATCCTTCCACTCGAATTCGTTTCGCCGCGGGAGCCGCGGCCCTACATTGCCCCCGTCCGACGCCTCCGTCCAACGGGGGTCCTGCTCCGTTCCCCCTCGCGGGAGCGGGATCCCGGCTCCCATGGCGGGAGCCCCCAGCCCCGAGCCGGCCATGCGTACCCTGATCCTTTGCACGGTTTCCCTCCTCCTGGTGGGATGCGGAGAAGCTACGCCCCCGGCCGACGCCGGGGAAGCGGGGCCGACGGCCCACGGCTTCCAGGACCCCGACGTCGAACGCATCCACCGGAGGATGATGTCGGTCATCGCTCCGGAGAACGGATGGGACCGGGCCCGATACCTGGAGTTCGACTGGGCGGTGCGCCGGGGCCCGGACGAGGAACCGCTGGTCCGATCCCACCGATGGGACCGCTGGGACGGGCGGGCCTGGGCACGCTACGACACCGCCGACGGGGAGCTGGTGGCCCTCTTCCCCACGGACGCTCCCGAGGACGGAGAGGTGTGGCTGGATGGCGCGGAAGTGACGGGGGAGGCCGCCGCCGAGCTCCTCCGGGGGGCCCATCGGGCCCACATCAACGACTCCTACTGGCTCATCATGCCCTACAAATGGACCGATCCGGGGGTCCACCTGCAGTACCTGGGCGAAGAGACGGACGAGGACGGGCGCCGGTGGGAGGTGGTGGAGCTCTCCTTCGACGACGGCACCGGCCTCACCCCGCAGAACCGCTACCGGGCCTTCGTGAACCCGGAATCGGGGCGGATGGAGCGGTGGCACCACTTCTCCAACGCCGACGCCGACCCCTCTCCCGCCGAATGGGTGGACTGGCGTCGGGTGGGACCCATCGAGCTCCCCGAGAACCGGATCTCCGGTGGGATGGTGCGGATCTTCTTCCCCCACCTACGGGTGGAGACCTCGGTCCCGGACGACGCCTTCCGGGCACCCTGACCGCCGGAAGCCGCCGGGGGAGACCCCTTCCCCCGGCGCGCCTGGGGCCTACTCCACCCGGACCCCGGTGACCTCGCCCACCTCCTCCTTGGAGGGGCCCAGGGGCGGAGGGTTCGCCGGCCCCTCGGCCAGGGCATGCTCCAGGACGTCGTCCAGCTCCTGCACCAGGTGGATGGTGAGGGCCCCGGCCACCTCCTCCGGGATGTCCTCCAGGTCCGCCTCGTTCTCCGACGGGAGGAGGATCTCGGTGATGCCGGCCCGGATCGCCCCCAGGACCTTCTCCTTCACGCCGCCGATGGGGAGGACCCGCCCGGTGAGGGTGAGCTCGCCCGTCATGGCCACGTCCCTGCGTACCTTCCGCCCGGAGAGGGCCGAGACCAGGGCGGTGGCCATGGTGATCCCTGCCGAGGGGCCGTCCTTGGGGATGGCGCCCGCCGGCACGTGGATGTGGACCTCCACCCCCTTCATGAGCTGGGGGGGAATGCCGTAGTCCTGGTGGCGGCTCTTGGCATAGGTCCAGGCGGCCCGGCCAGATTCCTTCATGACGTCGCCCAGCTGCCCCGTCAGGACGAGCCCCCCCTCCCCGGGCATGACGCTGGCTTCCACGAACATGATGTCGCCCCCCATGGGGGTGTAGAACATCCCCGTGGCCACCCCGGCCGTGTCCTCGGTGCGCATCTTCTCGGGGTGCACGCGGGGGCGCCCCAGGAGCTCCCGGACGGTGGTGGAATCCACCGACACCCGCTCCGTCTCGCCGGCGGCGATGCGCCGGGCCACCTTCCGGGCCACCTTCCCCAGCTCCCGCTCCAGCTGCCGGACTCCCGCCTCCCGGGTGTACTGCGAGATGACGGCCCGGATGGCCTCCTCCTGGAACTCCAGCTCCCCCTCCTTGAGCCCTGCCTCCCTCCGCTGGCGGGGGAGGAGGTACCGGCGGGCGATCTCCAGCTTCTCCTGCTCGGTGTAGCCGGAGAACTCCACCCGCTCCATCCGGTCCAGGAGGGGAGCGGGGATCCGGTCCACGTAGTTCGCGGTGGCGATGAAGAGGACCTCGGACAGGTCGAAGGGAATCCCCAGGTAGTGATCCGTGAAGGAGGAGTTCTGGGCGGGGT
>JBJHCB010000236.1:0-4567 GCA_050485805.1 Gemmatimonadota bacterium
CGCGTGCGGATGGTGCGGGGATCGCCCTGGAACCTGAAGATCACCCACCCCGAGGACCTGGACGTGGCAGAACTCCTCCTTCGACGTGGATCGGACCATGGCTGAGGCCGGGCCCTTGGGGGCTCCGGACCCCGGATCGACGGAGGGAGAGGGGGGCGAGGCCTTCCACCTCCTCTTCGTCTGCACCGGGAACACCTGCCGGAGCCCCCTGGCGGAGGCCCTGGCCCGGCGGGCCCTGGAGCGGAGGGGCTGGACCCACGTGGAGGTCCGCTCCGCCGGGGTCGCCGCCTATCCGGACTCCCCGGCCTCGGAGGGATCCCTCCGCGTGGGGGAGGAGGAAGGGCTGGACCTGGCCACCCACCGGGCCACCCCCCTCTCCATCCCCCTCCTGGACTGGGCGGATCTGATCCTCACCATGTCCCCGGGACATCTTCCCAGCATCGTCCACGCCGGGGCGGGGGATCGGGCGGAGGTCATCACCCGGTTCGCCCGGGAGGAGGAGGATCCCACGGCGGGAACCGGAGTCGCCGACCCCGTGGGGGGGGACCTGACCCTCTACCGGGAGACCTTCCGGGAACTGGACGAACTGGTGGAACAGGTCCTGGTCCGCCTGGAGCCCATCCTGGCCCCGTGAGACTCCTGGCCCTCCTGGGGGATCCGGTGGCCCACTCCCTCTCCCCGGCCATGCAGAACGCCGCCTTCCGGGCCGCGGGGGTGGACGGCGTCTACCTCCCCCTCCGGGTGGGGGAGGAGGACCTGGTGGGCCTCCTCCGGGGGATCGCCCGAGCGGGGGGAGGAGGGAACGTCACCCTCCCCCACAAGGCCCTGGCCGCCCGGGCCCTGGAGCGTCCCCTTCCGGCGGTGATCCGCACCGGTGCCTGCAACACCTTCTGGCTCGAGGGCGGGGAGATCCACGGAGACAACACCGATGTGGAGGGGTTCCGTCGGGCCCTCCGTACCCTCCTCGGCCGTCCGCCGGAGGGGGCCCGGGTCCTCCTCCTGGGCGCCGGAGGCGCCGCACGGGCGGTGGTCCATGCCCTGGTGGAGGATGGGGTGGAGGGAATCTGGATCCGGAACCGGTCCCAGGGTCGGGCCAGGGCCCTGGCCGAGGAGGTGGGCGAGGGGCGGGCCCGTTGGGAAAGTGGGCCACCGGAGGGCCTTCCCCCCATGGACGTGGTGGTGAACGCCACCCCCCTGGGCCTCCAGCCCGGGGATCCACTCCCCCTGGCTCCGGAGGGCCTCCCCCCCGGGGAGCCGGTCTGCCTCGATCTGGCCTACGCCCGGGACGAGACCCCGTGGGTCCGAGCCCTCCGCGCCCACGGAGTTCCGGCGGCGGACGGCCGGGAGATGCTGGTCCAGCAAGGGGCGGCGGCCTTCGAGCGGTGGTGGGGGCAAGGGGCCCCCGTGGAGGTGATGCGCATGGCACTGACCGAGGTCACGAAACAGGCGGGCGGGTCCCGCTGAACACCATCACCCCCCGGACCGGGAGGGCGCCATGGAGGTGGACGGGACGCGGCGGTGGCTCACACGGCACCTCTCCCTTCTCGAGCGCTTCTTCCTCCCCTCCGGCTGCCTGGCCTGCAAGGGATGGGTTCCCGATCCCCACCGGCTCCTCTGTCCCGGGTGCACCACCCGCCTCCCCCCCATTCCGCCCCCCCGCTGTCCCCGGTGCGGCGGACCCCGATCCTCGGCGTCCGCCCCGTCATCCCCGTCCGGTGAGTGCACGGGGGCCGGGGAGCCGGCCTTCGCCACCTGCCGGGACTGCCGGGAATGGCCCACGGTCCTCGGGAGCGCCGACCAGGCCACCCTCCTGGACGGCCCGGCCCGGGCGCTGGTCCACGCCCTCAAGTACGAGGGATGGCCCGAGGCCGCTCGCGTCATGGCCGTCGCCATGCTCCCCCTCCTGCCCCGAGGGGACGCCTGGAGCGATGCGGTCCTGGTCCCCGTTCCCACCTCCCCCCAGCGGGGGCGGCGGCGGGGGTACAACCAGGCCGCCGTCCTGGCCCGGGAGCTCTCTACGGTGGCGGGGATCCCCTGGCGTTCCCCCCTCCTGCGGGTCCGGGAAGGGGGTACCCAGGTCGCCTTGCACCCGGGTGAACGCAGGGCTAACGTCCGGGGGGCCTTCCAGTTGGATGGAAGCGGATCCGGCTCCCTGGAGGGACACCGGGTCATCCTGGTGGACGACGTGCTGACCACCGGAGCCACGGCAGGAGAGGTGGCGGCGGTCCTGGAGGAAGCAGGGGTGACCCGGGTCCGGTTCCTGGCCTTCGCCCGCACTCCGGTGGATCGTCGGCTCGACCCTGCTGCGGGTCCGCGGGGGTCCCGGGGAGCCCCGGGAAGCCCCCTCGAAGCCGTGGAGCGGGCACTGGGCCGGAGGGCCCGTCGCCCGGTCCCCCCGACGAAAACGGTTCCCCCTTCGACTCCCTCCGGGGAAGGAGCTCAGTGATATGGCGACACGCGTGGCGATCAACGGGTTCGGACGGATCGGGCGCCTGGTGGTCCGTGCTGCCCTGCAGCAGGGACGGGACGACGTGGAGTTCGTGGCGGTGAACGACCTCACCGACAGCGCCACGCTGGCCCATCTGTTCACGTACGACTCCGTGCACCGGACCTACCCCGGGACGGTGGAGACCTCGGCCCGGGGGATCGTCGTGGACGGGCGGGAGATCCAGGTCCTGTCGGAGCGGGACCCAGGGGCGCTTCCCTGGGGGGACCTGGGGGTGGACGTGGTGGTGGAATCCTCGGGGCGGTTCACGAAGCGGAGCGATGCGGCCCGTCACCTGGAGGCCGGCGCCCGGAAGGTGGTGATCTCGGCCCCGGGTAAGGACGAGGACGTCACCGTGGTGCTGGGAGTGAACGACGACATGTACGACCCGGCCACCCATGACGTGATCTCCAACGCCTCGTGCACCACCAACTGCCTGGCGCCGGTGGTGAAAGTGCTCCACGACGCCTTCGGCTTCGACCGGGGGCTCATGACCACGATCCACGCCTATACCAACGACCAGAACACCCTGGACGCCCCCCACAAGGACCTCCGCCGGGCCCGCGCGGCGGCCATGTCCATGATCCCCACCACCACCGGAGCGGCCCGGGCCACCGGCCTGGTCCTCCCCGAGCTCAAGGGACGGATCGACGGGATGGCCATCCGCGTACCCACGCCGGACGTGTCGCTGGTGGACCTCACCGCCGTCCTCCGGACCGAGGTCACTGTGGAGGCGGTGAACGAGGCCTTCCACGCGGCGGCCGCGGGTCCCCTGGACGGCATCCTGGGCATCGAGGAGCGTCCCCTGGTGTCGGTGGACTTCACCGGCGATCCCCGCTCCTCCGTGGTGGACGCCGCGTCCACGGCCGTCACCCAGGGCACCCTGGTGAAGGTCCTCTCCTGGTACGACAACGAGTGGGGCTATTCCTGCCGGGTGGTGGACCTGGTGGCCCTGGTGGGTCGCACCCTCCCCTCCGGGGGCTGACCCCGGTGGGCCGGACGCGCACCCTCGAGGACCTGTCCCCCGGGGAGCTCCGGGGCCGCAGGGTCCTGGCCCGGGTGGACTACAACGTCCCCCTGGACGGCAGCGGCGGGATCACCGATCCCATCCGGGTGGACGCCACCCTCCCCACCCTCCGGCATCTTCGGGAAGCGGGGGCCCGGGTGGTCCTCGTCTCCCATCTGGGGCGTCCGAAGGGCGCGCCGGAGGACCGGTTCTCCCTGGCCCCGGTGGCGAGGCTCCTGTCCGAGCGGCTGGGGACCCCCGTCCCCCTCCTGGCGGACCCGCCGGGTTCCGACGCGCTGCGCCGCCGGGTGGAGGGCATGGCCGACGGGGAGGTCGTCCTCCTGGAGAACCTCCGCTTCCACCCGGGGGAGACGTCGAACGATCCGGAACTGGCGGCGCACCTGGGAGCACTGGGCGAGGTGTTCCTGGGAGAGGCGTTCGGGGCGGCCCACCGTGCCCATGCCTCCACCGTGGGAGCCGCGGAGGTGATCCGGGGACGGGGCGGTCCGGCCGTGGCGGGGCTCCTCATGGAGCGGGAGCTCACCTTCCTCCGGGAGGCGGTGGAGGCTCCGGCCCGGCCCTTCGTGGCCCTCATCGGGGGCGCCAAGATCTCCGGGAAGATCGACGTGATGGAGGCACTCCTCCCCCGGGTGGATCGGCTGGTGGTGGGAGGGGCCATGGCCAACACCTTCTTCCGGGCCCTGGGGCTCTCCACCGGGGAATCGCTGGTGGAAGAGGAACGGGTGGAAATGGCAGAGGAACTGCTGGAGCGGGCCGGGGAGAAGCTCCTCCTCCCGGTGGACTGCCTGGTGGCCGAGGCGCTGGACGCCGACGCATCCCCCCGCGCCGTCCCCAGGGACCAGGTGGGGAAGGGGGAGCGGATCGGCGACATCGGCCCCGCCTCCCGGGAGCTCTTCGCACGGGAGATCCGGAGCGCCCGGACCTGCCTCTGGAACGGACCCATGGGGATCTTCGAGCTCCCGCCCTTTGCCGAGGGCACGCTGGCCGTGGCCCGGGCCCTGGCGGAGGCCACCGAAGCCGGGGCCACCACCGTGGTGGGTGGAGGGGACTCGGCA
>JBJHCB010000237.1:0-4566 GCA_050485805.1 Gemmatimonadota bacterium
CAGGAGCGCCTGCAGGCTCTCCGTGGGACGCTGGGTGACCCGGTCCCGCTCCACCGGGGTCAGCTCGATGCCCAGGGACCCGAACAGGGCCAGGACCACCCGCTCCTGCAGGTCGAAGAGGCGGGGAAGGCCGTCCCGGTCCTCCACGGGGGGCGGCCAGGAGGGGATCTCGGCCCCCACGGGGACCACCGACGCCAGGACCTCCACGTCTCCGGCCGGGATGTCCAGGCGGCCCTGGACCACCCGGGCGGCGCCCAGGAGCCGTCCGCTCCGGGCCGCGGTGGCGGGATCGGTGAGCCCGGCTTCTCCCAGTTCCAACTCGTCCAGGAGGAACTGGACCCGGGTCCTCTCCAGGACCGTGATCCGGTCCACCTGGGAGAGTCCCGTGACGGTGAGCTCCGCCAGGGCCCGGCCCAGGGGACGGTACTCCGCGTCCCCGGAGCCGAAGCGGAAGGGGAGGACCGCCACGGTCCCGGCAGGGGGGGAGACGGTGGCCAGCTCGGCCTCCCGGGCCGCCGCCTGCCGCACCTCCGCTTCCAGTTCCCGCCGCCGCACCAGGACCAAGCGCTGGCGCACCGGTGTGGCGAGGGCCGCCGCCGACCCCTCCGCCAGGACCTCCTCGTACAGCACCCTGGCGTCGGACCACTCGCCCCGTGCTTCGTGGGCCAGCGCCAGGAGCATCCGTCCCGCCGGGTCCCCCGGGCGTAGCTCCAGGCCGCGCCTCAGGGTCGTTACGGCCTCGTCGGGCCGGTCGGCCTCCAGGTAGGCCGCGCCCAGGCGGATCCGCACGTCGCCATCCCCCGGTCTGGTGGCCGCGGCCGACTCCAGGGCAGGGATCTCGGCGGGGGAGGGGGAGGGCGTTCCCAGGGAGACCGGGGCACATCCGGCCCACGCGATCCACCCCGCGAGAAGGAACAGGACAGGTCCCCGGAGGGGAGATCCTCGCCCGGGATTCCACGACCGCATGATCCGCTCCGGAGTCGGGGGTGGCCCGGGAGGACGCCCGAGCCGTGGAGGCAGGGAATGCTGGAGAAGGACCGGCACCCCGTGAGGGCCACGATAGACCGGGGGGAGGAAGGGCGCAACTGTCCCGTGGCCACGTTCCCATCCGGTGCCGTCTCCACGGCCCCAAGCCTTGCTCCGGCGAGGTGGACCCGGCACTTTCCCGGGACCCGGGCCCGCCGGGACCCAGGCCCGGACCCGCTCCCTCCCCATCGCGGGGGGGCGGGGACCCTCTCCCGCCCCGGCTTTCCGCCACCAGGAACCGTTCGTGTCCCTTGACGACCTTCCCCCGCCCGGATCGCCCGGGAGCCCCCCGTCCCCCTCCCCCCGGGACCTGACCGGGAGCACCCTGGCGGGACGATACCGGATCGTCCAGCGGCTGGGCGTAGGGGCCATGGGGGAGGTGTATCTGGGCGAACACCTCCGCATGGGGCGTCGGGATGCCATCAAGGTCCTCCGGTCGGGGATGGCCCGGGATCCCGAGGCCATGGCCCGGTTCACCCGGGGGGCCCGGAACGTGGCCCGGATCCGCCATCCCAACGTGTGCCAGGTCTACGACTTCGGCGAGGCGGAGGACGGCGTGCTCTTCCTGGCCATGGAATACGTGGACGGGGGATCGCTGGGGGATCTCCTCCAGGCCCACGGGCCCCTCCCCCCCCACCGAGCGGCCCGCCTGCTGCATCAGGCGGCGGAAGCCCTCCATGCCGCCCACGAGCAGGGGATCATCCATCGGGACCTGAAGCCGGACAACCTCATGCTCACCCGCTCCGCCGACGGAGACGGGCAGGTGAAGGTGGTGGACTTCGACATCGCCCGGGGGCCGGCGGACGAGGAGGGGGCCGGCGTCACGCGACACGGCTTCGTGGTGGGGACGCCGGAGTACATGAGCCCCGAGCAGCTCACCGGCGATCCCCTGGACCGGCGCAGCGACGTCTATTCCCTGGCCCTGGTCCTGGTGCGGATGCTCACCGGAAGGCTCCCCTTCAGCGGCACGACGGCGCAGGAGGTCATGCTGCAGCGCCTGACGGGGGAGCCGGCGCCCCTCTCGGCCCTGGCCCCCCCCGGGGTGACCTTCCCGCCCGCCCTGGAGGAGGCGGTGCGGCGCGCCCTGGCCCGTTTGCCCGACGAGCGGACCCCCAGCGGCCGGCAGCTGGCCCGGGACGTGGCCGAGGCCGTGGCCGCCGGGGGCGGAGGGACCCTCTCGCCACCTCCTCCCCCGGGGGGCGCGGCGGCCCCCTCCCCACCCCCCGTCGGGTCGGGAGGGGCCGCTTCCCAGGTCCCCCCCACCGAGGTGGCGCCGGCCCGAGGGGGTGCGAAGAGGGAAGAGGGAGAGCGGAGGGCGTGGGTGGTCCCCGCCGGGGCGGGGGTGGGAGCCCTGGCCCTGGGGGGGCTGATCTGGTTCCTGGTGGGTGGGGGAGGCGACGACCCGCCGGTGACCACCCTCCCTCCCGAGCCCCCGACCGTTGCGCAGGGCCCCGACGACGAGCCCGCCCTGGACCGGGAAGACACCACCGCTCCGGGTGGGGAGGCTCCTTCGACGCCGGAGACCGGAGGCGGGGAGCGGCCCCCGACGGCGCAGCTCCCGGCCCCCTCCCAGCCGGCTCCGGGCCCTGGGGGCGCGGTGGCGGGGACGCCCACCTCCCCCCCCGCGGGGCTGATCCTCCCCGGAGGAGTCGCCGATGCGCGATCCATCCTGATCCGGCAGTTCACCCTGTTGGACGACACGGGCGGGGCCCCCAGCGCCCTGGTGCGTCGGGCGGCCCGGGACACCACCCAGGCCGTCTGGCAGATGGACGGCATCTCCACCGCGGACTCCGCCCTGGCGGCCCACGTCCTGGGGCTCTCCCTCATCTCCCTCGGGGATTCCGTCCGGGGGGTGGACTGGCTGGACGCGGCGGTTCGGTTGGACCCGGTGGAAGCCTACGTGCGGGTGCGGGACGTCCATCGGAGGCCTCCCAGGTGAGCGACCCGGGCCTTCCGGGTCGCCGGATCCGGATCACCGCCTGGGGTGAGACGGACCGGGGACGGATCCGCTCGGAGAACCAGGACACCTTCCTCATCTCCGAACTGGCCCCTGGAGTGGACGGGAAACGCTTCCTCCAGGGGCCGGGGTCCCATGTCGCAGGGAGTGGCACCGACCCCGGTTTCTCCCTGGGGCCCCGGGGAGCCCTGCTCCTGGTGGCGGATGGGATGGGAGGGGCACAGGGGGGCGGCCGTGCCAGCCGCCTCGCCGTGGCGGGGGTGACCGCCCTGGTGGAGGAGGAGTGGCTCACGGAGCGGGCCTTCACCCCCGAGGGCTTCACCGAGGTCCTCCGCCGGGCGGTGGCCGCGGCGAATCGCCGGGTCCGGGAAGCGGCGGAGTCCGACCCCACCCTCTTCGGGATGGGGACGACGCTCACCATGGCCGGGCTCCTGGACGGGGGGGCCTACCTGGTCCAAGTGGGGGATTCCAGGGGGTATCTCCTGCGGCAGGGACGCCTCATCCAGCTGACCCGGGATCAGTCCATGGTCCAGGAGCTGCTGGACGCGGGGGCCATCACCGAGGCGGAGGCGCGCACCAGCCCCCAGCGGAACGTCATCCTCCAGGCCCTGGGCACCGCCCCCGGGCTGGAGCCGGTCCTGGGCTTCCTGGAGCTCCGGAGGGGGGACCTCCTCCTCCTCTGTTCCGACGGACTGTCGGGGCTCGTGCCCCCGGAGGAGATGGCCGGGATCCTGGGGGAGGAGCGCACGCTCCAGGAGCGCTGCACCGCCCTCATCCAGGCGGCCAACGCGGCGGGAGGCCCCGACAACATCACCGTGGTGCTGGCCCGGGTGGATGGAGAGGGCGTACCCGAGCCCCGATCCGACGAGCCGGCGCGCCCCCTCCCCATCGCCCCGGATCCCCGGTGAGGCTCCGACTGCGGATCCGGGGTGGATCCCTGCACGGAAGGGGGTTCGAGTTCGCGGCGGGGCCCGTGCGGGTGGGGCGGCAGCCCGGGTTGGAGGTGGCCTTCCACCCGGACGAGGACCGGGCGGTCTCCGGCCTCCACGCCGAACTCCTCCACTCCCCTCCCGGGTGGAGGATCCGGGACCTGGGCAGCCGGAACGGCACGTTCGTGAACGGAACCCGGATCCTTCCCGGGGAGGCGGGCGGACAGCTCCTCCAGGATGGGGACCTCATCACCTTCGGGGAGGGCGGGCCCCAGGCCGCCGTCGAGCGGGTCGGAGGGACCGACGCCCGGATCCGGGCGGCCGCCCTGGGTCGCTCCCGGACGGTCAAGATGGGCCTCGCAGGGGGGGTGATCCTCCTGGCCTCGGTCCTGGTGGCGGTGGTGGTGGCCCAGCGGGCCCGGACCTCGGACTTCGCCGCGGAGCGGGTCCGGCTCCTGGAGGAAGCGGATCGGGCCCTCACCGAGGTGGCCGCCCTCCAGGCCCGGTTGGACTCCGCCGTGGCCCTGGCCGGGGACGGGGAGGGTGGGGGGGCGGGGGGGCCGAACCCCCCCCCAGGGGGGCCCACGCGGCCGGGCGCGCGGGGGACGCTCCGTCCGGGGTCGAGGAACGTGGGGGGGGTGGGTAGGCGTGGCC
>JBJHCB010000238.1:0-3814 GCA_050485805.1 Gemmatimonadota bacterium
CTCCATCTCCTTCCGGAGCTGGAATCCCTCCCGCCCCAGGTACCCGGCCACGGTCCGGGCCGTTCCCTCGTCCCGCAGGACGAGGAGAACCCGGCGACCCTGCCCGTACTGCCGGGTGGGGCGGGGAAGGAGGTCCACGGCCGGGGGGGTCCGGCCGATCTCGGTGTCCCCCCTGGGATAGGCCCAGCGCGGGGGCGATGGCGAGCTCGGGTGGGGGGGCACGACGCCGTCGGCCACCCCCGGAGGGCCCGGGGCCGCCGTTCCCTCCGTCCCCTCGGCATCCTCGTCATCGGGGTCTCCCACCCCCTGCTCCGGGAGGATGGAGGAGGGGGGACGGCCCGCCGGGTCCGGGGCGAGGGCCCCCAGCGGACCCACGTCCCGACCGAACACCCGCACCCGGTTCCGACCCTCCTGCTTCGCCCGGTGAAGGGCCAGGTCGGCGGCGGCGATGAGCTCGTCCGGATTCCGCATGCTGGGATGGTAGGCGGCCACCCCCGCCGAGGCCGTGAGGGCGCTCCGGGTGAGGCGGTTCGCCGCGAACGCCTCCCGGACCCGCTCGGCGAACGCACGGGCCCCGTCCTCGTCCGAGTCGGCCAGGATGGAGATGAACTCCTCCCTTCCCAGTCGTGCGGAGAGGTTCATCCGCCGGGTCCTTCCCTCCAGGAAACGGGCGAACTCGATGAGGGCCTCGTCCCCCGCAGCCCGCCCGTTCCGCTGGTTGAATCCCTCCAGGTCGTCCAGGTCGAAGAGGGCCACGGCTACCGATCGACCCCGTTCCGCTCCACCGAAGACCGTCTCCAGGAAGACCCGGGCGTGGCGCTGGTTGGGGAGCCCCGTCATGGGATCCGTGAGGGCCAGGGTCTCCTGGTCCCCCTGAGACCGGCGGATCCGTTCCATGACCCACCCGGTTCCCGCTCCCAGGAGGAGGATTCCGGCCACCATCCAGGTCAGGAAGGGCGATGAGGCCCGATCCGCCCCCGCCGCCAGCGTCTGGGCGAGGAAGAGGAGCCCCAGTCCCACGGCCAGGGCCACTGCGGTGCCCCGCCACCCCCCCACGTAGGACAGGAGGAGGATGGGGAAGAGCACCAGGAGCCAGAGGAGGGCGGACCAGCCGGCAGCGGCGGGGGGAAGGAGGAGGGTGGCCGCCACCGGAAGGAGGAAGCCCACGGCCAGGATCCATCGGTCCCCGGCGGTGAGGGCCTCCCGATAGCTCTCCCACGGGTCTCGGGTCATGAAGGGTCCGGAGCGGGGGGGGACGGGATGTACCGTCCTGCCGGGGCGACCCCGGCGGAGGGCCGGGAGAATAACAGTCCCCGGAGGCAGGCACCATCCGGACGGAGGGAATCCCGGTCTCCGTTCCGTGGCCGGGCTGTCGCGCGTCGGACAAGGGTCCCACCATGACTACGAAGACGGTCGTTGACGGGGGGGCGACGAACGACTAGACTCATCGTAGAAGAAGTGTCCGGGCCGGGCCCCGTGGACGCCCGGCCCGAGCCCGGGCCCTTCCCCTGCGCGGGGTCTGCAGAGACCGGAGGAACCATGATTGTGGCTTGGATGGGCTTCACGCTTCTGGTGACCCTCCTCGTGGCGGTGGCCGCCCGGGTGGGGGAAGGGGCCGCCGGGGAGGCAGGATGGACGGGCCTCCGGTGGATCTGGGCGGCGGCCATGGCCCTTCCGGCAGGATTGGTGGGGGTGGCCCTGACCCTCTCCAGGCTCCCCTCGGGGGGTGCGCCCACGGACACCGGGGAGCCGGGCGCCCTCCCCACGCTCCTCCTGGACGCCGGGGGCGCCCTGCCACCGGCCCTCCTCGTGGTCCAGGAGGGCGGATGGCTGGAGCGCCTGGACGGCGTCGCCGTGGTGGCCTGGGCCCTGGTCTCGGTCCTCCTGTCCCTCCATCTCGTCGGCGGGATCTGGGATCTTCGCAGGAGGGCGTCCCGGTGGGACGGCATCGAGCTCCCCGAGGGACGGGTCCTGGTCTCGCCGGACACCGGTCCCGCCCTCCTGGGACTGCTGCGCCGGCGGATCGTCCTCCCCCGGTGGTGCCTCGAGCTGGACCCCGAGGCCCGGCGCCTCATCCTGGCCCACGAGGGAGAGCACGCCCGGAGCGGAGACACCCTCCTCCTGGCCGCCACCTGGGGCCTCGTCCTGCTGGCCCCCTGGAACCTCCCTCTCTGGTGGATGCACCGGCGGCTCCAGGAGGCGGTGGAGCTGGACTGCGACAGCCGGGTGCTCCGCCGGCACCCCGAGGAGCGGCGGCGTTACGGAGAGCTGCTCCTCCTGGTGGCGGGTCGGAGATGCAGGGTGGCCCCCCTCCCACTGGCTCCTTTTGCCGAACGGACGTCCACCCTCGCACGGAGGATCGAGATGCTCACCCGTACCCGACATTCCCTCTCCCGCCCCCGGGCCCTCCTCCTGGCCGGCGGCGGCCTCCTGCTGGTGGCGGTCGCCTGCCTGGTTCCCGGACCCGACCGGATGGAGACCTTGACCGGCCCGGCGGAGATGGAGGAGGCCCGGAGCGACGCCCCGCCCACAAGCCCGGAGGAGATCCGCCGGACTCCCGTCTTCACCCCCTTCACCGTGGCTCCCGAGGTGGTGAACCGACAGGAGATCGGGGCCGCCCTCGAGGCCGAGTACCCCCCCCTCCTCCGGGAGGCCGGGGTCGGGGGGACGGTCCTGATCCACCTCTTCATCAACGAGGAGGGGGAGGTGGAGAACGCCCTGGTGGCCGAGAGCTCCGGCCACGCACCCCTGGACCAGGCGGCCCTCCGGGTGGGTCATCGGTTCGAACTCACCCCGGCCCTGAACCGGGACCAGCCCGTTCCCGTCTGGATCCAGATCCCCATCACCTTCACGAGTCGCAGTGGGGACGGCGATGCGTCCGCGTCCGGTGCCGGAACGGGGGGCCAGGCGGCGGGTGCCGCGGCGTCCCCCGGTGGGGGGGCCTCCCTGGCCGAGTTGGCCCGGGAGCCTACCTTCACCCCCTTCACCCAGGCCCCGGAAGTCACGAACCGGAGCGCGGTGGCCGAAGCCCTGGAGCGCGAGTACCCGGCCCTTCTCCGGGACGCGGGGGTGGAAGGGCGGGCCCTGGTCCACATCCTCATCGACCCCCAGGGCTCGGTGCATGCGGTGGAGATCGCGGATCCCTCCGGTCACCCCGCCCTGGACGACGCGGCCCTCCGGGTGGCCCGGAGCATGACGTTCGCTCCCGCCCGGCGGGATGGCGATGCGGTCCCGGTCTGGATCCAGATTCCGCTGAGCTTCCAGCTCCGCTGACCGGTCCCCCTTGCCCCGGCGCGGGATCGGGGTAGGCTTCCCGGGTCGACCGGCGGCGGCGATTCGGCCCCCCCGGGCCCGGGGCCCTCCGGCAGGGGAGGGTCCCCCATCCTGGATCCGGAAGGGGCGCCCATGGCGGAGGAGGGGGGCGGGAGCGGTCCCTGGCGGGCCAGGGAGCCCACACGCCTGGGGAGGCCCCTCCCTGCGCTGGCCCTGGTGTCCATGGCCGTGCTCCTGGCCATGTCCCCCTGGTTCACCGCGGCGGCGGCGGGGTCCCTCCTGCAGGACCGATTCCACCTGGGAACCGGGGAGCTGGCCTGGCTCACCGGGGCCGTGCAGGTGGGCTTCGTGGTGGGCACCCTGGTGGCGGCCCTCCTGAATCTGGCGGACGTCCTACCCGCCGGGCGGTACTTCGGGACCTGCGCGCTCCTGGCCGCAGGGGCGAACCTCCTCCTCCTGGCCGCTCCGGGATGGGCCTCCCTCTGGTTCCTCCGCTTCCTCACCGGCTTCTTCCTGGCCGGGGTCTACCCCCCTGCCATGA
>JBJHCB010000238.1:3824-4561 GCA_050485805.1 Gemmatimonadota bacterium
TCGGGACCGTGGTGGCGGCCCTCACCGTGGGGAAGGCCCTCCCCTTCCTCCTCCGGGCCGCCGGGGAGGCGCCGGCTCTCCCCCTCATCCCGGGGGCCAGCCTGGCGGGGGCGCTGGGGGGGGTCCTCATCCTGGCGGCCTGGCGGGAGGGTCCCCACCCCTTCCCCCGCCGACCCTTCCGATGGACGCTGGTCCAGGAGGTGGTCCGGGACAGGAAGACCCGGCTCGCCACCTACGGCTACCTGGGCCACATGTGGGAGCTCTATGCCCTGTGGGGAACCGTCTCCCTCTTCCTGGCCGCCCATCTGGGAGGTCGGGTGCCCGACCCCGGCGCCGCCTCCGCCCTCTGGGCCTTCTGGGTCATCGCCGCGGGGGGGGCGGGGGCGATGCTGGCCGGGGTCCTGGCCGACCGGGTGGGGAGGGAGCGGGTGGCCGGTGGCGCCCTCTTCCTGTCGGGGGGGCTGGCCCTGGGGGTGGGATGGCTCGTGGCCGCGCCCGCCTGGATCGTGCTGCCCCTCCTCCTGATCTGGGGAGCGGCGGTGGTGGCGGATTCCGCCCAGTTCTCCGCCCTGGTCACCGAGGTGGCCCCACCCCACGCGGCCGGGACGGCGCTCACCCTCCAGACCTCGGTGGGATTCCTCCTCACCACCGTGACGGTGACCACCGTGCCGCTGGTGGCGGAGGCGTGGGGGTGGGGCTGGGCCTACGCCCTCCTGGCGCCGGGCCCGGCGCTGGGG
>JBJHCB010000239.1:0-4506 GCA_050485805.1 Gemmatimonadota bacterium
AGGTGAGTTGCCGGCAGGAGGAGGAGGCCTATCTGGATGAGGCGGGGGAGCGCCACTGGGTCTTCCGGAGGCAGGAGCAGTTCCACCTCATCTGGTGACCGGCCCCACCCACACGAGCGCCACCCCGACCCACCCCACCCCCGAGACGCACGCAACCTCCCCGGGAGGCAGGAGATGTCGAAGACGCGGTACTGGCTGGTGAAGAGCGAAGAGGACGTCTACCCCATCGAGACGCTGGAGGCCGAGGGCACCACACCCTGGGACGGGATCCGGAACTACGAGGCCCGGAACCTCATGCGGGACGAGATGAAGGAGGGGGACCTGGTCCTCTACTACCACTCCAACGCGAGTCCGCCCGGTGTGGTGGGGGTCGCCCGGGTGGCGTCGGAGCCCTACCCGGACCCCCTCCAGTTCGATCCCGACAGCCGGTACCACGACCCGAAGTCCACGGAGGAGGATCCCCGGTGGATCCTGGTGGACCTGGCCTACGAGGAAACCTTTCCCCGGCGGGTCTCCCTCCAGGAGATCAAGGACCATCCCGATCTCGAGGAGATGGTCCTGGTGAACCGGATGCGCCTGTCGGTGCAGCCGGTGAGGGAAGAGGAGTTCGGGATCATCGCAGCGCTGGGACGGGGCTGACGGGGCCCCCTCCCCCGCCGGCCCCCTCCAGCTCCGAGAGGTACGATTCCACAGGGACGCCCCGGGCCCGCTCCCCGGGATGGTCCCGAAACCAGCGGGCCACCAGGAAGAGCTCCTCCCGGTCCGACTCGGAGAGCTCCTCGGGCGGGGGAGCGGCCCTCGCCATCGCCGCACGGAGCGCCGCCGCCGCGGCTTCCCTCCCTCCAGGGTCGTCCCCTGCCGGCTCGTCCAGGGTGAGGCGTACCCTCCCTCCCCGGAGGAGATAGAGGCGGCCTCGTTCCACTCCCGGTCCCCCTCCTGGAACGGGATACACGAAGGTCAGCTCCCGGAATTCCCGGCGGCAGGCTACCACCCGGTCCCGTAGCTCACGGAGGCGGGCCTCCCGGTCCCGGAGGCGGGCGGCCGTCTCGAAGCCCAGGCGGTGGGCGGCCTGCTCCATCCGGTCCCGGAGTCGCTCCAGGGGGAGCTCGGACCGTCCTTCCAGGAAGTCCAGGGCCCGGTCCACCCCCTCCAGGTACGAGGCCCTGGAGCATCCGGAGGCGCAGGGAGCCGGGCACGACCCCAGCTCCGCCCGGGAACAGAGGGGGGTGCGGGGTGAGGACAGCAGGTCCAGCTGATCGGCGAAGTGGATGGGCGTGGATCGGGGACAGTCCCGGAGGCCCACCAGGGACGCCAGCTCCTGCAGGGTCCGGGGGAGGGCCCGGGTGGCGGGGAAGGGTCCCAGGAAGCGGGATCCGTCGGGGCGGGGGACGCGGGTGGCCAGAAGGCGGGGGGCCGCCTCCCGCGTGATCCGGATCCAGGCGTACCGGCGATGACGGCGGTGCACCACGTTGAAGCGGGGGAGAAAGGCGCGGATGAGCCGGAACTCCCGGAGCAGGGCCTCGAACTCGTTGGGTACGTACTCCCACTCCACCCCGGACGCCACGCGCAGGAGCTCCCGGGGCTTCCCCTCTCTGGCCCGGAAGTAGGAGAGGAGCCGGGCTCGGATCCGAACCGACTTCCCCACGTAGAGGAGTTCCCGGCGAGGCCCCGTGAAGCGGTAGATCCCGGGGCGGTTCTCCGCTCCCTCCCGGATCCGCTCCCGGAGCCCATGCCGGTCTTCGCGTTTTCTTCGGTCCATGGGGGGAGGGTATCCCCCGCGGCTCCGCACCACAAGGGGGAGGTCGGGCCCCCCGTCGCATTGCTCCGCCCCCCCCGCCGGGATAGACTCGGGCATGTCTGCCGCCCCCCGCTTCCGCGTCATCCGCGACCCCCTCTGGAACACCATCCGCCTGGACCCCGTGGCGGTTCGGATCGTGGATACCCCGGCCTTCCAGCGACTCCGCTACATCCGTCAGCTCGGCTTCGCCCACCTCGTCTATCCCGGCGCGACCCACACCCGCTTCGACCACGCCCTGGGGGTCTATCACCTCACCGTGACGGCCCTGCGTCTGCTGGAGGAGCGAAGCCCCTTTCCCCCGGAGGTCCGGAAGGGAGTGGACCGTCTCCCCTACGCGGCCCTGCTCCACGACATCGGGCATTTCGCCTTCTCCCATGCCCTGGAGGAGCTGGAGGCCGACCACCTTCCGGGGGACCACGAGGCCGTCAGCGCCCGGTTCTTCCGGTCACCGGAGCTCGCCCATGCCCTGGGCGACCTGGGCCCGGGCGCCCCGGAGGAGATCCACGATCTCATCCGGGGAATGTCCCGCCACCCCCTGGGCGGTCTGGTGAGTGGGAGCCTGGACCTGGACAAGATGGAATATCTCCGGAGGGACGCCCGGTTCTGTGGTGTCCCCTACGGCGAGGTGGACGTGGACCGCCTCCTGCAGGGGCTCATCCTCCTCCCGGATCCGGAGACGGCGCGTTGGGAGGTGGGGATCCAGGAGAAGGCCCTGAGCGCCCTGGAATCCCTGCTGTTCGCCAAGTACCAGATGTTCCGGAACGTCTACTGGCATCACGGTGTCCGGGCGGCCACCGCCCTCTACAAGCGGATCGTATCGGAAGCGGTGGGGGTGGGTCTGCTCCACTCCGACGAGCTGGTGGGGCCTACCGACGAGGAGCTCCTGTACGAGATCCGGAGACGTGCGCTGGCCGCCGACTCCCCGGCAGGCCGGCTCGTGGGGGACCGGTGGATCCCGGCCCTCCGGGCCCGCCGCCTCCCCAAGCGGGCCCTCGAGCTCACCCCCCCGGAGCTGGAGGGGGTCGGGATTCCCACCTGGGCGGCGGAGGATACCCCCGAGCGGAGAGCGGTGGAGGACCGGCTGGCGGATAGCCTGGGCCTGGCCAGCGGAGAGGTATTCCTGGACTTTCCGGCCAAGCGGCGGATGCTGGAGCTGGACCTGCTGGTGCAGCGCCGGGGGGGGCGGGTGGAGCGACTCCGGGACGGCGGACTCCCGGGCCTCCTCGATCTCCCGGCCGTGGCGGAGGAGCTCTATCGGAGCACCCGGGTCCTCCGGGTCTTCACCCTGGAGCCCCGGACGCTGGAGCCGGAGGCGGTTCTCCCCCTGCTCACCAAGGAGGGGGAGCCGGCCCGGGGCGTGGCGGGAGGCGGGGGGGCACCCCCCGGTGGAGGGTAAGGAACTCCTGTGGGATGGGGGGTTACGAGACCGACATCCCGCCGCGCCGGGGCGCAACGTCCTGCCCCCACCGCCCAGGGTCGCCTGCGAAAGGTCTGGACCCCGGGTTTCACCTTCCATACCTTGAAGGGCTGTGGATCCCCCCTTCGGGCTCGGGGTACGACGACCCGTCCGACCAGGTGGTCGGGCGGACGCACGTACCTGACGGTGGGATCCAGAAGGAGGGCCACGCCCCTCCCTTCCCGTGTCCTGCAAGGAGAATAGA
Source organism: Gemmatimonadota bacterium (assembly GCA_050485805.1). Classification (GTDB taxonomy): domain Bacteria; phylum Gemmatimonadota; class Gemmatimonadetes; order Longimicrobiales; family Gaopeijiaceae; genus T3Sed10-66. The sequence goes on from JBJHCB010000239.1 coordinate 3,460, forward strand.
TCGCGATGGCCAGCACTTCCCAGAAGGGACGTCGAAAGAAGAAGGGCCGCTCCGGGAGTCCCCTGGGCGGTTTCGACGCGAGCCTCGACGAGCAGACCGCGCTGGACCAGTACCTTCGGGACGTGAGCCGCCATGAGCTCATCACACCGGAGCGGGAGAAGGAGCTCGGGGCCCTGGCCCAGGCCGGGGACGAGGAGGCGGTCCAGGAGCTGGCCCGGGCCAACCTGCGCTTCGTCATCAGCGTGGCCAAGAAGTACCAGAATCGCGGGGTCTCCCTCACGGACCTGATCCAGGAGGGGAACGTGGGGCTGGTCACGGCTGCCCGGAAGTTCGATCCGGAGCAGGGCGTGAAGTTCATCTCCTACGCGGTCTGGTGGATCCGCCAGGCCATCCTGGCGGCCCTGGCCAACCACGGCCGGTCGGTGCGGGTGCCCCTCAACCGGGCTTCGGACCTGGCGCGGATCTTCCGGGAGAAGGAGCGACTCAAGCAGGAGTTGGGTCGGGAGCCCAATCCCGAGGAGTTGAGCGCCGCCACCGACCTGACCCCGGAGCTCATCGAGTCCCTCCAGACCCTGAACGCAGCGGAGATCCGCCTGGACGCCCCCATCGGGGACAGTGAGGACTCCCAGCTCGTGGAGCGGTTCATCAACGAGGAGGCCGCCGAGCCCGAGCAGGACGTGGAGGGCCGGCTCCTCTCCGAGGCGGTCCGGGGTGCTCTGGAGACCCTGGAGGCCCGGGATGCGAAGGTGCTCCGGCTCTACTTCGGCCTGGATGGAGAGCGGGAGCACACCCTCGAGGAGATCGGGAACATGCTGGGGGTCACCCGGGAGCGGATCCGCCAGCTCCGCGACCGCGCCCTGCGCCGCCTCCGGGAGGGGGAGAAGGGCGACGCCCTGGAGTCCTTCGCCGCCTGAAGCCGATCCCCCCGGGCGTCATGCACCTGCCCCGGTTCCCCGTTCCGGCCCTGCGCCGGCCCCGGGGGGCCGGGGCTCTTGCATGTCGGGAGGGGAGGACCGGGGACGCGGCCGGACGAGCGGAGGTCCCCCA
>JBJHCB010000240.1:0-4499 GCA_050485805.1 Gemmatimonadota bacterium
TAGCGCTGGCCATCCTCCGGGGAGAAGATCCGTGCCACGCCACGGTCGTGGAGCAGCTCGATTTCAGCCGGCACGATCACGCCGCCGCCACCGCCGTACACCTTGACGTGCCCGGCCCCACGCTGACGCAACCGCTCCACCAGATAGCTGAAGTACTCGACGTGGCCGCCCTGATAGGAGCTGACGGCGACGCCCTGCACGTCCTCCTGCACCGCGACCGACGCGATCGATTCCGGTCGCTGGTGGAGCCCGGTGTAGATCACCTCGAACCCCGCGTCCCGGAAGGAACTGGCGATGACCTTGGCTCCGCGGTCATGACCGTCCAGGCCCGGCTTGGCCACCAGCACCCGGATCTTCCGATCCCCTTCGCTCATCTCAGTTGCTCCATGTTCCCGGTCATGGGGCCGACCGGCCGGGCACAGGGCCGGCCGGTCCGGCGCCGCGCCGGATTCGGTGTGGACGCTCCCTGGGCGAGGGAGCCCTGCTTCGTGGGGACAGCCCCTAATTCTATGCAGGACCGGCCGCCGGGTCACCCGTTCGCCCCAGGGAAGCTCCACGCTCGGGGGGCCGCCCCGCGCCCCTAGGGGATCAGACGGATCCGCGAGATGAAGGGGTAGAGGAGCTCCACCCCCCGGTCGGTCACCACCACGTTCTCCTCGATGGGAATCCTCACCTTCGCCCCGTCCCACTCCGGGACCGGCGTGTAGGCGAAGTATTCGAAGGAGAGCAGGTTCGACGGCCGAAGGGCCAGGGTGTTCAGGATGGGGGGGCCCAGGGGATCGATGGACGGCCCGATGCCGTGTCCCGTATTCCCCACCGAGTGCATCACCACCGAGACGTCCGTCACCTCCTCGTCCGTGGGCTGGTTGAAGGGGATGGGGCGGAAGCCCTCCGACGCCAGGCCCTCGTCGATGAGGGCCATGGCCTGGAGTCCCGTCCGTCCCGGTCGGATGCTCTCCCGGATCACCCGTCCGGCCTCCAGGGCCCGATCAAAGGCATGCTGGATCCCGGGGGGAGGAGCGGTCTCCCCCGGCGGGAGGACGTAGGCGATCCGCTTGATGTCGGTGCACAGGTTCAGATGGCAGACGCCGAAGTCGATCATGAGGAGGTCGCCCCCCTGGATGATCCGCTCCGTGGAGACCGCCTCGATCCCCCCGGGGCCCGTCACGTAGACCGACGGCATGTCGAAGGAGGACCCCATCCCCCGCTCCAGGAGGCGATCCCACAGCCACCAGGCCACGTCCTCCAGTCTTGTCATCCCGGGGGTGATGACCTCACGGGAGAGGGCCCGCTCCTCCAGGGAGCGGGTGATCTCCGCCACCTGGGCGAAGGCCGCCAGCTCCGAGGGCACCCGTTCGGAGCGGAACCAGGAGATGAGCTCCTCCGCCGAGACGAGACGGGAGGCCCAGGGCTCACCCAGGGTCTCCACCAGCGCCTGGTGGTTCGAGTACGAGAGGCCGTCGGCGGCCCCCAGCTCATGGGACATGTTCACCCCGATCCGCGCCGGCTCCCTTTCCTGGACGAAGGCCCTCAGGTCGAAGTCCCCTCCCACGACCTGGTCGTACACACCGCAGCGCTCCAGCATGTACCCGCCCACCCCCACCGCCACCCGCTCGATCCGATCCTCTCCTCCATCGGTGAAGATGTAGTAGGCCGTCCCGGGAACGTAGCCCCGCCCCAGATCCTCCCAGAGGGGGTCCAGCCCGTTCTCCTTCATCACGGTGATCCACATGTCGATCCCGTGTCGGCGCATGGCTTCGGGGAGGACCACGTCGAACTTCTCGGCCCGGATGGTACCGAGCCGCTCCCAGCGCTCCCGGGCCTCCTGCCCTTCGGCGGGCACCGGTTCTCCCAGGAGGGAGAGGGCAACCAGGGCGGCAGCGAGGAGGGCGGGAAGGGAGCGGGAGAGGGAAACGTCTCGCATGGGTCGTACCCCGGGGACGCGAGGGACGCTGGAGTGGGCACCGCGTCCCAGTCTTGCGGCGGCACACCGCCACGGCAACCGCCCCCATCCGGCTCGCCCACACCCTCAGCGTGCCTCCGAGCGCCGGGTGGACCTCACCGTCGAACCGGCTGGCTGGAGGGAGTCCGGGGTGCCTTCACCCCACCAACGGATTCACCACCCTGAGGAAGGCGAACTGGTGGAAGTCCGTGTCCGCAGTCCGGATCTCCGACACGCCATGCTCTCGCATCAGGGCGGCGGTGTGCAGGTCATGCAGGACGTTGCCGGCCGAGCGGGGGTGGAGTTCCGACAGTTCCTCCAGGACCCTCCGGTGGCGATCGGTCTCGCTGAGCATCGACACGGCCGGCGTGGCCAGCAGGAGATCGAGCCACTCCCGTGCCTCGCGGAGTCTCAGCGGGCGGGGGAACACCCTGTGGTGCGTACTCACGCGCAGGAACTCATACGCGATCCCCCACGTGAGGAACCAGGGCCGGGCCTCCGACCGCCACCCCTCGAGGACCTCCCGTGCCACTGGATGATCCGGGGAGTCCGGGTTCACCGCATACAGGAGGATGTTCGTGTCCACCACGAACACGGCTCAGACCTCCTCCTCCATGACGCGGTACAGATCATCGCGGTCGGCCAGGTCCGCCCGCGGCGCCCCCATGCCGTAGGTGGGAAGGGGCTCCACCACCGCTGGGGTCCTCTGTGCCTCGAGCCCGCGTCGCAGCGCCTCCTCCACCACGGCGGAAAGGGTCTCACCCCGTTCCGCGGCCCGCCGCTTGAGCTCGCGCATGAGTTCATCCGGGAGAATCAGGGTGGTCCGGGAGTTCATATGGGAAATCATACGGTCCGTGTGTGCCCACATCAAGGGCCTCCCACCCGCACCCCTCGCCCACCGGGAGTATGGGATTCACCCTCCAGCGGCGTGGGTCCCGCGTGCGCCGGAAGCTCGAGGTCGCGGTGCACCGACACTCCGAAGGCGGTCCCCGGGTGGCGCCCCCGCGCCTCTACCCAGCCATCACGGATCCCCCGCGAGCCCCCTGGATCCCCTGCGGGCACGGTCCTGGAGGTAGGCCGGAAGCTCCGTCACCGACGGGATCCGGTCCACGGGGTGAGGGAGGCGACCCGAGGGATCCACCAGGAGCGCCTGGAGTCCGGCCCGGCGGGCCCCCACCACGTCCACCGGGAAGAGGTCCCCCACGTACAGGACCTCTTCCGGGGGAAGACCCAGGAGCTCCACTCCCGCATGGAAGATGGCGGGATCGGGTTTCTCCACCCCGACGGCGTGGGAGTCCACCACGAACTCCATCCGACTCCGGAGGCCGGTGGTCTCCAGCACCGCCTCCATCCGCCCGTCTGCGTTGGAGATCACCCCCAGCCGGTACCCCTCCGCCAGGAGGCGGTCCAGGGCCGGCCCGGTCCCCTCCTCCACCCCGGTCCAGAGATGGGATCGCCGGTGCTCCTCCACCACCCGGCCCCCCACCCGATCCAACGCGGCCGGGGGAACCCCGCTTCTGCGAAAGAGGGTGAGGAAGTACTCCCTCCAGAGGTGGGGCTCGGTGCCGGTGGCCCCCTCCTCCACCCGGGAGGCGAGCTGGTGCCGGGCAAAGAGCTCCGCCTGGAGGAAGCGTTCCGGATCCCCGGCCACCCCCACCTCGGCATAGATCCCGAAGATCCGCTCGCGATCGGCAAAGACCAGGGTGTTCCCCGCATCCAGCAGTACGGCCCGGGGGTGGGGATGGGCCGAGCTGGGGGCGGGGGCGGGCCCGGAGGCGGGGGCGGGCCTGGGGGCGGGCTGGACGGAAGCCATGGCGCCGCCGTCAGACCATGAGGGCCCGGGCGGCCAGGAGGGGGGACAGGAGCTCCACCCTCCCCTCCACCTCGACGCCGTGCCGGATCTCCTTCTCCGTTGGATGGCGAAGGAACACCCTCCACGCCAGCGCCGCATCCATCCGCACCCGGAGGGTGGGCCGCTCCACCGTCCCCTCCATGAGCTGCCATCCCCGGAGGGGCGGGTCGTCCGAGTCACTCCCCCGCTCCACCACCCAGCTCCCCCCGTGCTCTCCCGGGACCTCCACCTGCACCCGGGTCCCCACCGGGAGATCCTCCCGGGCGAAGGAGGGCGGAAGGGCGTGGGCCGCCACGGCCAGGAGGGGGCCCAGCATCCAGGCGGCGGTGAGGGGGGGCGCTCCCACGGCGTCCCGGATCTGCTGCTGGTGATGCCATCGCTCGATGAACTCCCGCCCCACGTCCATCCAGACGGGAGACTCGGCCTGCCCGGCCCAGGCCACCGGAAAGAGGGCCCGGGCCTGGGGGTCCAGCGACTCGAAGAACTCCGCCAGCCGGGGCCCGGTGTCCGCCAGGAGCTCCAGGAGCACCCGGGGGCTCAGCCGGGCCGAGGCCCGGATCCACTCCCCGTTCAGGGCGTTGATCCGCTCCACCAGGGCCAGGTATCCCTCGTCGGGCCGCCCCCCCCCGGGTACCGGGTGCCCGTCCCGCTGGAAGGAGAGGCGCCGGAGGTCGTCGTCCAGGAGGTGGGCCGCCCCCTCCCGGA
>JBJHCB010000241.1:0-4468 GCA_050485805.1 Gemmatimonadota bacterium
GCTGGACACGGCCACGGGAGACGGGGACGGAGGCCTCACCAGTAACTTCCTGGTGGGCACCGTGGGATGGGGGGTGCCCCTCCCTCGCCGCTTCACCTTCAGCGTCCGGGCCAGCTTCTGAGCCCCGACACCGCGCGCATTCAACCTCGAGAGGATGTCATGAACGAGAGACATGCACGACGGTCCGGGCGGGGGAGCACCCATCGGACCGAAGGAGCACCCCGACGGGGATTCCAGGGACTCTGGGCCCTGGGCCTCGTGGGGATCATGGGAGTGGCGGGATGTGACGGCCTGCTGGACGTGGAGAACCCCAACCAGCTGGTGCAGGACGACCTGGAGACCCCTGCGGCGGCCAACGCCCTGGCCAACGGAAGTCTTTCCACCGTGGCCCGGGCGTATGCCGGGGCCCTTCTCCTTCACGCCTCCGCCTCCGACGAGCTCAAGTTCACGGGCTCCCGGGATGCGTGGATCCAGCTCCAGGAGGGGGACCTGCGGGACCCCGCCAATGAGTTCTCCGACGCCCACTGGCCCTTCCATTCAGAGGCCCGGTGGATGGCCGATGAGGCGGTACGCCTCCTGGAGGGCTTCGATTCCGAAGGGGTCCTGGCGAACCGCAACCTGCTGGCCCGGGCCCGGCTCTACGCCGGTGTGATCTACACCCAGACGGCGGACCTGTGGGAGGACTTCATCGTGGCGTCCAACCGGACCGAGACCGGTCCGCCGGTGGGACCCGGGAACATGTTGACCCTGTACGACCGGGCCATCTCCAGCCTGGACGGAGCCCTCACCGTGGCCCAGGCCACGGGGAATACGGCCCTCCAGGGGACCATCCTGGCCCAGCGGGCCCGGGCGAAGCATGCCCGGGCGGTGCGATCGAAATTCACCCCAGCCGGGTCGACTCCGGCGGATCCCCTGGTGAACGATGCCGGGGCGGTGTCCGACGCCCAGGCCGCCCTTGCCCTGGTACCGGCGGACTGGCGGTTCCGCTTCACCTACAGCGCCGCGACGGTGAGCAACGATTGGGGCGGATGGGTGAATGAGCGCCTGGAGCTCCGGCCCGCCGACAGCTATGTGGCGCCCACCGCGGACGACAAGCGGGTGGCGTCCATCACCCTTCTGGACCCCATCGATGAAGTGCCCGACCCCGCTCTCTCCAGCATCATCACCGAGGCCGTGGGGGCCCGGCAGTACGGACCGGTGACGGTGGTCTCCGCCCGGGAGTTGCGCCTTATCCTGGCGGAGGCGGCTCTGGCGACCGGGAACGAAGCCGGATTCCGCGAGCAGATCAATCTCATCCGAGCCGGAGATGGGGTCTCCGACTATGAGGGCCAGATCCCGGCCCTGGAGATGCTGAAGCACCAGCGCATGGCCGGGCTCTATTTGACAGGGCGGCGACTCGCAGACCACTATCGGTTCGGGACCCAGTCCCCCATGTGGAATCCAAACGCCGAGGCCGCGCGCCGGCCGGGGACCCTCTTCCCCATCGCCCAGATCGAGCGCACCTCGAACTGCCATCTCCTGGGTACGTGCTGAGACCCCGTTTCTTCTCCACATTCCTCGCCAGCGCCAGTCCGGCCCTCCGGGTCGGGCTGGCGCTGGCCTTCTTCCTGACCCTTTCCGGGTGCTACTCCTACGTGGCCATGGTGGGAGAGGACCCGGCGCCGGGCGACGAGGTCCGGCTCCGCCTCTCCGCCGTGGCGGCCGAGGACCTGACGACCCGCTTGGGGCGACCGGTGCGGAGCGTGGAGGGGCACTTCATCGGCCTGACTCCCGACTCCCTCCGAGTGGACGTGGGGTGGGGCGCCCTGTACGCCGGGACGGTGTTCGAGGGGCGCCGGGATACCCTCCAGTTCCATCGGGCCCAGCTCGTGGAAGTGGACCGGAAGGAGTTCTCCCGCACCCGCACCGGCATCCTGGTGGGCGCCCTGGCCGCAGTGGCGGTGGTGGCCTTCCGCTCCATCTCTGCCGGAGGACGGGGGAGAGACACCGGCAACGGGGATCCCACGCCCTTCTGAGGCCTTCCTCCGGCAGGGACCGGGTGCCGGCGACGTCCCCCACAGGCATCTCCAGTCCGGGGCCATGATCCATCCTCCCCCCTCCGCGGCGCCTCTCCCTTCCCCCGGGGGGGCCCTGTCCCGGCTCGGGGCCGGGCTCTGCGGGGTCGTCCTCCTCGGCCTCGGGGCCTGTGTGGAGGGCGGGGGCGGGAGCCCTGAAGCCGCCCCTCTTCCCCCCTCCGCCGTCGCTGGTCAGACCACGCGGCTCCTGGGGTCCCACGACCCGGGGTACGTGGGAGACGCGGCCTGCGTCCCGTGCCACGGCGATGTGGTGGAGCGATACGGCGCCACGAACCACGGGCGCTCCCTTCTGCCCTTCGACCCCGCCCAGGCGCCGGAACGCCTGGTGGGTGGAGAGGCGGGGGGGGCTCCGGCCGTGGGGGCGTGGGTGGAGAGCCCGGCCGACGGGCTGCGGTACAGGGCGGAGCTCCGCGGGGCGGGACTGGTCCACCGGGAGGTGCTGGAGGGCCCTGCAGGGGAGGTGGTCCACGACCTGGTGGTGCCCGTGGACCAGGTCATCGGCTCGGGGAACCAGACCCGGTCCTACCTGGCCATCCGGAACGGAAGGGTGAGCCAGATGCCCCTCACCTGGTACGCCCACGATGCCCGGTGGGACCTGAGTCCCGGCTACCACGAGGCCAACGACCGATTCAGCCGCCCCATCATCCTGCAGTGCCTGGCCTGCCACGGCGATCTCCCGCGCCTCGAGCCCCACACCCAGAACGTGTTCCGGGACCTCCCCCAGGCCATCTCCTGCGAGCGGTGCCACGGCCCCGGGGCGGAGCACGTGGAGCGTAGAGCGGCGGGAGAGGTCCCGGGCCCCCCGGAGCCCGATGCGGCCCCGGGCGGCGATGTGGCGGGGGGGGCGGGGGTGGATCCCTGGATCGTGAACCCCGCCCACCTGGATCGGAGCCGGCAGATGTCGGTGTGCCTCCAGTGCCACCTGGCCGGGGTCATCGCCTACCCCGGGGGGGAGGATCCCACCACCTTTCGCCCCGGGATGGAGCTGTCGGAGAACCGGGCCGTCTTCGTCCCCTCTCTCCAGCTCGAGGACCCGGACTGGGTGGGGATCGACTCCCATCCCATCCGATTGGCCCGGAGCGGCTGCTTCCAGGCCTCGGAGATGACCTGTCTCACCTGCCATCTGGCCCACACCCCGGGGGACGAGGTGCCTGCTTCCTTCTACCGGGATCGGTGCGTCGCCTGCCATGCCGGGGAGCCGGAGCCCCCTCCGGGCGCCGGTGATCTCTGCTCCCGCGCAGGGGTCGCCTCGCCGGAAGAGGCCCGATCCGGCGACTGCGTCTCCTGTCACCTCACGGCCGGGGGAACCAGCGACGTGCCCCACGTGCGGTTCACCGACCACTGGATCCAGCGGGTGCCCCGCCCTCCCCTTCCTCCCGAGGCAGGTCGTCCGGCCATCGACTCCCCCCGCCCCCTCTCCCTGGTGGAGGTGGCCTCCATGGGGGTCCTGGCTCGTCCGGAGCTCCTGGTGCACCGGAGCGCTGCGCTCCAGGCCTCGCTCCGGACGGAGGCCCTCTTCCATTTCTACGAGACCATGCACCGGCACCCCGGGTACCTTCCTTCCGTGGTGACGGCGGGCCGACGGGCGGAATCCGATGGGGGGCGGCCGTCGGACTTCACCGGAGAGGCCCGGCTGGCCTTGGCCCGGGCCCTCCTGGAGCTGGATTCGGTGGCCGCGGCGGAGGTCGTGCTGAGGGAGGCGGTGGAGCTGTACCCCGACGACCCGTGGGGCCACTTCCTCCTGGGCGCCCTCCTGGACGAGCGCCGGGGCCGCCCGGCGGACGCCCTCCCCCACCTGGACCGCGCCCTGTCCCTGCAGTCGCTCATGGCCGACGTGAGGGCGAAGCGGGCCGATGTCCTGGTGGCCCTGGGGCGCAGGGAGGAAGCGCGGCAGGAGCTGGAACGGGTGCTGGAGGAGGAGCCGCTCCACCGACCTCGGAGCTGGTTCAACCTGGGGCTCCTTCGCCAGGAGGCGGGGGACGCATCGGGGGCGGCCACCGCCTTCCGATGGGCGGCCGACACCGACCCCCGGAACGCGGAGCCCCCCATCCAACTCGGGTCCCTCCACCTCGCCGGAGGAGATGCCAGGGCCGCCGAGGCTGCCTTCCGCAGGGCCGTGGTGGCGGATCCGGAGCACCCCGGTGCCCACGGAAGCCTGGCCCTGGCCCTCCTGGAGCAGGGCCGGACGGAGGAGGCCCGGGAGCACCTCCAACGGGTCCTGGAGCTGGACCCGGGGAATCCCCCGGCCCGGGAGCTCCTGGAACGACTGGGGGGGTGAGGGCACGCCCCCAGTCGTCACACCTCCCGGGCGGTGTTGATCACCGTCACTCCCCGATGCCGGGTGGCCGGGCACCCATGGGTGATGGCGTTGGACTGGGCAGGTTGTCCCTTTC
>JBJHCB010000242.1:0-4467 GCA_050485805.1 Gemmatimonadota bacterium
ATGCGGTTCCAGACCGGCTTCGCCGTCCGGGGGATCTTCGTCACCCATCTCCACGCCGATCACTACCTGGGGATCATCGGCCTCCTCCGGACCCTGGCCCTCCAGGGGCGGGAGGAGGGCCTCCTCCTGGTGGGCCCTCCCGGCTCCCGGGAGACCCTGCGGGAAACCGCCTACCTGGGGGTCCACCGCATCGCCTTCCCCCTGGAGATCCTGGAACTCGCCCCGGGGGAGGTGGTGACCCTCCCGGACTACGACATCCGGGCCTTCCAGGTGCGGCACGGGACCTCCGCGGTGGGGTATGCGCTCCGGGAACACCCCCGCCCCGGGCGGTTCGACGTGGAACGGGCCCGGACCATGGGGATCCCGGAGGGTCCGCTCTACGGCCGCCTGCACCGGGGGGAGACCGTGGAGGTGGAGGGACGGCGGGTGGGACCGGAGGAGGTGGTGGGTCCGCCCCGGCCGGGACGGACGGTGGTCTACACCGGGGACACCCGGCCCGGGGACGCCACGGTGGAGGAGGCCCGGGATACCCGCCTCCTCATCCATGACGCCACCTTCTGCGAGGATGAGACGGATCGGGCGCGGGAGACCTTCCATTCCACGGCCCAGGGGGCGGCGCTCCTGGCCCGGCGAGCGGGGGCCCGGCGCCTGGCCCTGACCCACCTCTCTGCCCGGTACGCGGCGGACCCCCGCCCCCTGGAGGAGGAGGCCCGGGAGGTGTTTCCCGGGGCCGTGGTGGCCCACGACGGACTGACCATCGAGATCGGATACGACCGGGAGGACGAGGCGTGAGGGTGGAGCCGGAGAAGCGGGATATCATGGGGCCCGGGTGGGAGGAACATCGGGAGGCCCGGCGTCGCCGGCAGGAGCGTTGGGAGGTCCGGGCCGCGGAGTGGAAGGTCCTGGAGCTGGCCCGCCATGTCTTCGGCGCCGGGGCGGCGGTCGGCCTCTCCCGGCACCGTGGCCGCGGGGCCTTCCGGGGGCTCCTCCACCTGGAGGTCCCCTTCCGTTCCCTGGAGGACCATCGGCTCCGGGAGGGTCGCTTCCTGGCGCTGGCCGCGGGGGAGGAGCTCCTGACCCGGGTGCCCGTGGTCTACGTGTTCGACCCCGTTCCCACCACCGATCCGAGCCCGACGCCGGGGACGAGGGTGTGAGCTCCACGGAGCCGGAGGCCGAGGCCCCCGTCCAGGGGCCGGTGGCGGTGGTGGGGCTCGGGCTCATGGGCGGCTCGGTGGCCCGGGCCCTGCGCGCCCTCCCGGACCCGATCCGGGTGCTGGGGGTGGACCCGGACCCCGTGACGGGGGCCCGGGCCCTGGACGCCGGGGTGATCCACCGCTTCGACCCCCACGGGCCGGGTCTCCTGGGAGAGGCCCGGACGGTGGTGTACGCCGTTCCCCTCGAGGCCCTCTCCGAGGTGGTGGGCGACCACGCGTCCCTCCTCCACCCGGAGGCCCTGGTCACCGATCTCCTCAGCCTGAAGGAGCCGGTGCGACGGATCATGGCCGCGGCCGGGCTGGCCCCCCGCTTCGTGGGCGCCCATCCCATGGCCGGTGGGGAGGGGAGGGGGTTCGCGGCCTCCCGCGACCGGCTCTTCCAGGGGGCACGGGTCTGGCTCACCGGTGAGGGCGAGGCGGATCCGGCCTACCACCGGCGCGGCGAGGCCTTCTGGACCGCCCTGGGGGGAGACGTCCGTTGGGTGGACCCCCGGGAGCACGATGAGCGCATGGCGTGGGTCTCCCACCTTCCCCAGCTCGTGGCCAACGCCCTGGCGGGAGCCCTGGACGCGGCCGGGATCGAACCCGGGGACCTGGGCCCGGGGGGAAGGGACATGACCCGGCTGGCGGGCTCCCCTCCGGAGATGTGGAAGGAACTCCTGACCCATTCCGCACCGGTGACCGGGACGGGGCTCACCTCCGTTTCCCGGGCGCTCAACGTGGTGGCCGATCTCCTGGCCCGGCGGGAGGTGGACCGGATCGCCGAGTTCATGGAACGGACCCGGGCCTGGTCGGAGCGGACGGGGGGACGGGAGGGGGAGGAAGGGGCGTGATCCGGGTCCCGGGCGACAAGTCGGTGAGCCACCGGGCCCTCCTCCTGGCGGCGCTGGCCGAGGGCGAGAGCCGCCTCCAGGGCCTCCTCCCCGGCGAGGACTGCAGGTCCACTGCGGCCTGCCTCCGGACGCTGGGGGTGATGATCCCGCCCCTCCCGGCGGACGGCTCCGGGATCCGGATCCCCTCCGGCGGCCTCCCCGGGCTCTCTTCCCCGTCGGCCCCCCTGGACTGCGGCAACTCGGGGACCACGGCCCGCCTCCTCATGGGGGTCCTGGCCGGGCTTCCCCTTTCCGCGGTCCTCACGGGGGACGCCTCCCTCCGGAGTCGGCCCATGCGGCGCGTGACCGAGCCCCTGGCTCGCATGGGGGCCGCCTTCCAGGAGGAGGGGGAGCCCGATCGACTCCCCATCCGGGTCACCGGTGGGGCCGCGGAGGGCGGCCTTCGACCCCTCACCTGGGCGTCGCCGGTGGCTTCCGCCCAGGTGAAGAGCGCCCTTCTCCTGGCGGGCCTGACCGGGGGCGTGCCCGTCACGGTGCTGGAGCCGGCCCGCTCCCGGGACCACACCGAGCGGATGCTCCGGCTCCTGGGGGTGGAGGTGACCGAGGGATGGGAGGCCGGAGATCCGGCGCGGGGGGGTGGGGGGGAAGGGGAGGGACGGCGCTGGCGGGTCTCCCTGTCTCCCTTCGCGGGTCCACTCCCCCCGTTGGACCTCCGGGTTCCCGGGGACTTCTCCTCCGCCGCCTTCCTCCTGGCGTTGGGGCTCCTGGGAGGGGGCGGTCCCCAGGGAATCGGGGTGGGTGGAGTGGGGTTGAACCCCACGCGGGCCTCCCTCCTTCCCGTGCTGATGCGGATGGGGGCCCGCCTGGAGGTACGCCCGGAGTCCGTGGAGTCGGCCCCAGGGGTCGGGGAGCCGGTGGGGGAGCTCGTGGCCCACCCCTCCGAGCTCCGGGGAACGGACGTGGGAGGCGACGAGATCCCGGGCCTCATCGATGAGATCCCCGTCCTCGCCGCCCTGGCGGTCCGGGCCCGGGGTGTGACGCGGATCCGGGACGCCGGGGAGCTCCGGGTGAAGGAGTCGGACCGGATCACCGCCCTGGTGACGAACCTCCGGACCCTGGGGGTGGAGGTGGAGGAATTCCCCGACGGCCTCGCGGTGAAGGGGACGGACCGGCCCCTCCGGGGGGCGGTGCGCACCTTCCACGACCACCGCATCGCCATGGCCTTCGGGATCCTGGGCACCCTCCCCGGGAACCACATCGACGTGGAGGCGCCGGAGGTGGTGGAGGTGAGCTTCCCCGGATTCTGGGCCCTCCTGGCGGAGCGGGCCGGAGGAGGGGGGGCTTCGCCGACGCGAGCGGCGGCTCCCCGCAGGCCTCCCATCGTCACGGTGGACGGGCCCGCCGGATCCGGGAAGTCCAGCACCGCGTCGGAGGTGGCCCGGGTCCTGGGCTTCCGTCACCTGGACTCGGGAGCCCTCTACCGGGGGTTGACCCTGGCGCTCCTCCGCTCCGGCGTTCCGGAAGAGGAATGGGAGGCCTTGAGCGAGGCGGCCCTGGGCCGGCTGGACATCCGGTTGGAGACGGCGGGGAACGGGTTCCGGATCCTCCTGGACGGCGAGGATCCGGGCGACGCCCTCCGGTCGGAGGAGGTCACCTCCCGGGTCTCCCGGGCGGCGCGGGTCCCGGCGGTCCGGGCCCGCCTCCTGGCGTTGCAGCGGGAAGCGGGCGGCGACGGGGGAATCGTCACCGACGGTCGGGACATGGGGACGGTGGTCTTCCCCGGCGCCGAGGTGAAGGTCTTCCTGGTGGCCGACCTGGAGGAACGGGCCCGCCGCCGACTCCTCCAGGAGGGGAAGGAGCCCACCCCCGAGGCGGTGACGGCGGAGGCCGACCGCCTCCGGGATCGGGACCGGGTGGACGAGGAACGGCAGGCCTCGCCGCTCCGCCGCCCCGAGGGGGCCCTGGTGGTGGACACCACGCGGCTCGACTTCCACGAGCAGGTGGCCCGCATCGTGAACCAGGTGACCCGCACGGCGGAGGGGGCCAAGCCTTGACCCTCCTTCTTCCGGGACGGTAGGTTAGAAGTTCTCTGGAGCCCACGGCTCCGGTCCCTTGGGCGGGGGGCTCTTCCCCCGCCGATCCGTGCACCAGGGCGTCTCGACGCGGTTCGGGCGCCCGCCGGCCTTCCCGGATATCGCGCAGCCGGGAAGCGGAGAAGGACGCGATCCCCCATGAGCGATCAGACCCCCCAGCAGACCTCGTCCGACGGTCAACCCTCCCTCGAGGACATCGCCGGAGATCCCACCGCGGTGATGACCGTGGATCCCGAGGAGCTCCAGAAGGCCCCGCCTCGCGTCGGGATCTCCCCCGAGCTCCACATGGATCCCTACGGCGAGGATGACCTCGACATCTCCCGGGAC
>JBJHCB010000243.1:0-4465 GCA_050485805.1 Gemmatimonadota bacterium
GCCGCCCGGTAGTACCCCAGGTAGTGCTCCCCGGCCAGTTTGCTCACGCCGTAGGGGGAGAGGGGGGACTTGGGCGCCGTCTCGGGGGTGGGACGGAGTTCGGGTTCCCCGTAGACCACCCCACCGCTGGAGACGTAGACGATCCGGCCCACCCCGGTGGCCCGGGCTCCTTCCAGGAGGTTCAGGAGCCCCAGGACGTTGATCCCGGCATCGTGGGTGGGATCGGAGACGGACCTCCGCACGTCGATCTGGGCGGCGTGGTGGTTCACCAGATCGAACCGGACCTCGGCCATGAGGTCCCGGAAGGCGGGATCCTGGATGGTCATCTCCACGAAGGTGGCGCCCTCGGGGACGTTCTCCCGGCGTCCGCTGGAGAGGTCGTCCACGATCCAGACCCGGTCCCCCCGGGAGAGGTGGGCCTCGGCCACGTGGCTGCCGATGAAGCCCGCCCCGCCCGTGACCAGGACCCGGCGGACCCCCCCTGCCTCCTCCGTCCTCCCCAGCGTGCCGTCCGTCATCCCCTGTCTCCTCCCCGTTCTCCGCCGGGCTCGCCCCGTCCGGCCGGTGTCGATGTCGCCGCCCCCTCCCCTCCCGGTCCCCCGGGGGTCCCCGAGGCCTCCTCGGTTTCCCGGTCCCCGCCTCCCGGAACCGGGTACCCCCGGGCGAGGGGGGGGATCTCCCGTCCCTCCAGCCCGTAGAGGAACCGCACCGCGTCCACCAGTTCCTCCCCCCCTCCCCCCCGGCCCATCCCCTTCCGGAGCCGGACGGTGGGCTCGTGGAGGAGCTTGTTCAGGAGCCTCCGGGAGAACTCGTCCACCCGGGCCCGGTCCTCCTCTCCCAGGTGATCCATCCCCCGCAGGAGCCGTTCCAGCTCCAGGACCCGATGCTCCTCGGCCCGCTCCCGCATGCTCCGGATCACCGGGACCACCTCCAGGGAGGCATACCAGGTCCGGAACTCCCGGGAATGGGACTGGATGATCCGGTCCGCCTCCGGGATGGCCTCGGAGCGGACCTTCACATGCTCGTCCACGATCTTCCGGAGATCGTCCACGTTGTAGAGGTAGACGTCGGGCTCGTCTCCCACCGTGGGATCCACGTCCCGGGGAAGGGCGATGTCGATGATGAGGAGGGGCCGACCCCGGCTCCCGGGAAAGGCCCTCCGGAAGGTCTCCCGGGTGAGGACGTGGTGGGGTGCCGCAGTGGAGGCCAGCACGATGTCCGCCCCCGCCAGCGACTCCGCCAGGGCATCGAAGTGGACGGCGTGCCCGTGGAGGCGCTCCGCCAGCTCCACCGCCCGGTCATGGGTCCGGTTGGCCACCAGGATCCCCCGCACCCCCTCCCGGGCCAGGGCCTCCACCACCAGCTCGGCGGTGGCCCCCGCCCCCAGGATCATGACCCGCTTCCCCCGGAGGGAGCCGAAGATCTTCCGGGCCAGCTCCACCGACACCGAGGCCACGGAGGCGGCCCCCTCGTTGATGGAGGTCTCCGACCGGACCCGTCCCCCCACCGAAAGGGCCATCTGGAAGAGCCGGTTCAGCACCGGACCCGCCATGGGGGGATCCACGGGGAGGGAGGTGGAGAGCTCGTACGCCTCCCGCACCTGGCCCTGGATCTCGGCCTCCCCGGTGACCATGGAATCCAGTCCGGCGGAGACCTGGAAGAGGTGGCGCACCACCCCCTCCCCCTGCTGCTGGAAGAGGTAGTCCCGGGCCGGGCGCTCCAGGGGTCCGGCCTTCCCCTGCAGGAGCTGCTCCGCCACCCCGAGGGAAGCCGGGCCGACGGACGGATAGAGGTAGATCTCCGTCCGGTTGCAGGTGGAGAGGAGGACGGCTTCCTCCACCCCGCCCTCCTCCCGGAGGGTGAGGAGCGCACGGGAGGCCTCGGACGGGCCGAAGGCCATCCGTTCCCGCACCTCCACCGGAGCCGTCCGATGGCTCACTCCCACCACTGCCAGAGGCATGTCCAGCTCCGTTCCTCCCTCTGGGGATCCGCTACAGGAAGAGGCCGGTGCCCTCCGCCGTGAGGCGGAGCACCACGTAGCTGCCGATGACCACACCGAACCCCACCACCGCCGCCATGGCCCCCCGGTACTCCGACCGCTCGCGGCCGGCGCGGGTGAGGAGGACCCCCACGAAGATGAGCCACGAAAGGATGGCCCAGAGGACCTTGGGGTCCGCCACCTCCAGCGTACCCCGGTTCTGGACCGTCCAGGCCCATCCGAAGCCCAGGGCCAGGCTCAGACACCCGAATCCCGCCCAGAGCCCGATCCGCCCGACGGCGTCCAGGGTGGCCAACGGCGGGATGAAGTGGAAGAAACGACCCAGGCGCTTGGTCTTCAGCTCATGGTGCTGGATGAGGTAGAGGAGCCCGGCGGCGAAGGCCACGGCGAGCCCCTGATACCCCAGGAACGCGAAGGCCACGTGGAGGACGAAGCCCGCCCCCTGGAAGTCCAACGCCTGGGGCGAGGGCCGGATTCCGGCCACCAGGGCCACCCCGAGGCAGATGACGATGAAGGGGAGGAGGGCGATCCCCACCCGGGAGACCTCCCGGAGGGGGATGGTCACCAGGAGCGCCAGTCCTCCCACGAAGGCCAGGGAGGAGAGCGCGGCACCCGGACCCACCAGGGGGAGCTCCCCGTACTCCACCCAGAAGACCCCCAGGGCCACGGCGTGGGCCACCACGGCCGCCCCGGCCACCGCCGACGCCAGCAGCCCCCCACCCTCCCGGGAGCCGCGGACCAGGGTGCGGATCCAGAGGACGAAGGCCCCGAGGTAGAGGAGGAAGGCGAGGAGGTGGATCACGCGGACGGCCCCGGTCCCAGGGGAGGGTGTCTCAGGACCCCGGCCGGGCCATGGACCGATCCAGGAACACCCGGGCTCCCACCCGGAGGGCACCCGGATGGGCCATCTCCCGGACCCGGAGCGTGGCACGCTCCTCCTCCACCCGCACCACCTGGAGACGGGCCGCGAACCGAGCCTCCCATCCCTCGTCCGTGTTTCCGGGAAGCAGGAACTCGTCCCCCGGGAGGAGACCGTCCAAGGCCCCCCGGTCGATGAAGAGGAAATCCCCGGGCTGGTGCAGCACCTTGATCTCCTGGAAGGCCAGGATGGAGGCCTCCAGCACCGGCTCCACGTCCGACGGATACACGCCGGGGGTCATGTGGAGGGTCCTCAGGGGGAAGACGACGTTCCCCAGCTCCGGCCTCCCCAGCCCCTGGGTGACCCGGGCCACCACCCCGGCCTCCTCCACCCGTCGGACCTCCAGGACGGCGGTGGGCCCCACCACCCGTCCCACCTCGGGCCGTTCGGACCCGAGTCGCGCCAGCAGGAGGGGATCTCCCACCCGCACCTCCACCCCGTCCTCCAGGACGACCCGGACCTCGTCATTGGGAAAGAGGGTGGTCCGGGCCATGCCCACCTGCCCCGTGGCGAAGGCGGGCACCATCCCCCAGGCCCCCGGGGAGGTCCCGGGGGGTACCGTCCACCCCGCCGACCATCCCACCCACGAGGGGATGGGTGCCACCTCCTCCCGGGGGAGCACCAGCACCTGGGTGAGCTGCTCCTCCTGCAGGAGGGCCCGGTCCTCGTAGAAGATGGTCCGTTCCTCCGGGGGCTCGGGGATCCCCGCCGGGGTGAAGGGGCGTCGTGCCAGGAGCGCGCGCCGGTCCCGGGGGTCGGTGGGGAGCTCCTGCCCCGCCATCTGGATCCCGGTGACCCGGGCTTCCGGCGCTGCCCGGCCGGGAACCACCAGGGTGAGCCCCACCGCCAGGCGCGTGGGGTCGGAGATCCGGTCCTGGTTGGCCTCCAGGATCCTCCTCCACTCCCCCTCCGATCCGTAGTGGAGGCGGGCGATGCTCTCCAGGGTCTCGCCGGATTGCACCACGTGGGCGGTGGCCCCGGGGGGAAGGGGAGCAGGGGGGGCGTCCTGGGCCCATCCCACACCGGCCCAAGCCAGGAGGAGGACGAGGAGGCACGGCAGGGTGGCCGGACGGGGCATGACCGCTCCCGGTTCAGGGACGGGCGGGCGGGGGAGGGGCTCCGGAAGGAGGCCGGGATCGGATTCCCCCATGATGCTCCCAAGATACCGGGGGCCCCGGAGGGGGTCAACGAAATGGCGTCAAATGTTTCCGGCACGGAGGAGGGGGCAGGGTGCGGGGAGAGCCCCGGACCGCGACCCGGCCCCCCCCCCGGTGCCCCCGATCCTCAGGCGAGGCTCCGGGCAAACTCCCGGGCCCAGTAGGTGAGGATCAGGTCGGCCCCGGCCCTCCGGATGGAGAGGAGGGCCTCGGTCATGGCCGCCGGTCCGTCCAGCCACCCCCGCTCCGCGGCCGCCTGGATGGCGGCGTACTCCCCCGAGACGTGGTAGGCGGCCACGGGCCAGCCGGTCTCCGCCTTCACCCGGTGGATGATGTCCAGGTAGGCCAGGGCCGGCTTGACCATGAGGATGTCGGCCCCTTCCTCCACGT
>JBJHCB010000244.1:0-4438 GCA_050485805.1 Gemmatimonadota bacterium
TTCCCCCGGGGAAGGGCCAGCTCCCGCTCCAGCCAGAGGGGGTGCTGGAAGAGGCTCCCCACCACCCGGTCCCGGGTGCCGGGAGCCCAGCGTTCGAAGGTGTCCAGGATCCGGTCCGCCTCCCGCTCGGCAATGTCGTCCCAGCGCTCCGACGCCAGGTCGTAGGGGTAGTACTGCCCCCAGAGCCAGAGCACCTCGTGGCCGGGAGGCGCCAGGGTGTCGTCCACCGCGGAGAAGGACATGGCCACCAGGGGCGGATCCCGGGCGGGCTCCCCCCGGAGGTAGTCGCCGTAGGCGGTCTGGATCTGCGCCCGGTCCCGGCAGAGGAGGCCCAGCCCCACCCGGGCATCGGGGCCGGGGTGGCTCCGGTACCGGACCGGGCCGTCCAGGGCCAGGCGCAGGATGGCGCCGAAGCCGTTCCCCGTCCGCATTCCCCGGGCCCCCGGGGGACGATGGTCCTCCGGCAGGAGGCGCCCCAGGGTCTCCATGGCGTGGGCGCCGGAGAGGACGGCCCGGGCGGTGATCCGCTCCCGCCGGGCGGAGGTGAGGGCGGCCACCGACGGCGCCTGCCAGGGGCTCCGCCCCGCCTCTCGGTCCGGTACCGCCACCTCCACCCCCACCGCCCGCTCCCCCTCCATGAGGATCCCCGTTACGGGGGTCCCGGTGCGGATCTCCCCGCCGTGAGACCGGATCTTCCGGGCCAGCGCCTCCGAAAGCCCCCCCGAGCCGCCGCGGGGGCGGGCGATCCCCCCTTCGTGGTACAGGGGATGCCAGAGGAGGAAGGGAGCGGACAGGGGCTCCGACGGGGGCGGGCCGGATTGCGCGGCCATCCAGACCAGGGGGGCCTTCACCTCCTCCCGGGTGAAGTACCCGTCCACCACCTCGCCGTAGGGACGGAGGATCTGCTGCAGCATGGAGCGCCAGGCCTCCCCGCCGCTCCGGCGGAAGACGAAGCGCTTCCCCAGCTCCCACGGGCTCGGCACCGCCAGGAAGGCGTCCTTCACCATCCGGGCGAAGGGACGCCAGTCCTCCAGGAACCGGCGGTAGGCGGCTCCTTCCCCCGGGAAGTGGCGGTCCAGCTCCTCCACCGTCCGTTCCGCGGACCGGTGGAAGAAGAGGGCCTCTCCCTCCTCCCGGCCGTAGGGAGCGAAGAAGAGGGGGTCCACCTCCAGGTACTCCAGCCCGTGCTCCTCCAGTCCCAACTCCTCCACCACGGGGGTGAGGCGGATGAGGATGTGGGCGCTTCCCCCCAGGTCGAATCGATAGCCCGGCACGATCTCGGCGGTGGAGACGGCGCCCCCCACCGTCCCCCGCCGTTCCAGGACACAGACCCGGTACCCCGCCCCGGCCAGGTAGGCGGCGGAGACGAGGGCGTTGTGCCCGGCCCCCACCACCACCACGTCGAAGTCCCTGCCGAGTCGCGTCATCCGGGTTCGAAGGGGTCGGGAGGGGCGGGACCGCACGAAGAGCCCGAGAACCCCGGATCCCCCCCGGTGTGCCGTGGTCGGGATGGGGCCCGGCCGCGGCGCACCCCGCCCCACCCCGCATCCCCGGGGCCACGCCCCGGAAACGAATGTTTTCCTTTCCGGGTCCGTGCCCTACATTGTGGGCCACCGGATCGCCAGGGTGCGATCCGGGCGTGGCCTGCCTCCGTGCCGGCCCCCGAAGGTCGCCAATCATCGCCGATCCTGGGGCTTCGCCCCGCCTAGGGAGGAACACTCGATGCTCCGTGCGTGCCTGGCCGCCCTCTCGGCCCTCACCCTTCTCCTGCTTCCGGGCCTTCCCCTGGCCGCCGGCCCCGCTGCGGCCCAGCTCCAGGTCACGGACTGGACAGACCGGCCGGATCGGCATGGCCCGGCGGGGATGCGGGGAGATCTCCTCCCCCCGGCCCGCTCCCTGGACCTCCGGCTCCAGTTCGTCCATCGCGCCTTCGAGGACCACCTGGTGGGAAGGGACGAGGTTCCCCCCATCCTGGTCCTGCAGGACTTCACCCTGGTCCCCCTCAACCGCTTCGCCACGGTGGTGAGCCTGGAAGCCCAGGGGGGGATCACGGACTGGCTGGCGCTGGCTGTGAGGGCCCCCTTCGTCCAGAACCAGGCGGAGTTCGCCACCCAGACGCTCCTGGGGACGGTCTCCGCCACGGGCGTCGGAGACCTGGAGGGGCATGTGATGGCGGGACTCCACGACCGCTGGCCCGTCCGGGGGCACGTCTCGGTGGGAATGGCCTTCCCCACGGGCTCGGTGACGGAGACGGGGATCACCCCGGAGGCCCCGGGAACGGTGCGGACGCTCCCCTATCCCCTCCAGCCGGGGAGCGGGACGTGGGCCGTCCTCCCCTCGGCCACCGTGGCGGTGGAGAACGAATACGGCACCGTGGGCTTCCAGGGCTCCGGTCGGATCTACCTGACGGAGAACGATCGGGAATGGCGCCCCGGCCATCTCTTCGAAGGGAACGTATACCTCCAGTACCGCTTCAACGACTGGCTCAGCGGCTCCGTCCGGACGGCGGTCACCCGCTGGGACGACGTCAGCGGAGTCGACCCCTCCGTCTCTCCCCAGATCTCGCCCATGCACTGGGTTCGGGCCCAGGGGGGTTCACGGGTGGAGATCCCGGTGGGGGTGAACCTCCGGTTTGCCCAGGGAGCCCTGGCGGGGCATCGCCTGGGAGCCGAGGCCTACCTCCCCATCCACCAGGACCTGAACGGGCCACAGCTCCGGGCCAAGTGGGGGGTGGCCGTCTCCTGGGGGTACACCTTCGGCTTCGGGGCAGAGCCGACCCCGGCCCCGAGGACGTTGGCCCCGGCTCCCCCGGCGCCCCCCCCACCGGCCCCGGCCCCCCGGGAGCCCGAGCTCACCCCCACCCGGGTCTGCCTGGCCACCGGTTCCAACGTCGACATCTACCTGACTCCCCAGGGCGACACGCTGGTGGGTCCGGAGCGGGTGTCGGTGCGGGAGGTGGGGAGTGCGGCGGCCTTCCCCGGGAGCTACGCCGGCGATCGGGCGTGGTTCGTAGAGGACGAAGCCATCCCCTTCGAGGAGCGGAGCTACCAGAAGTCCGGCGCCGAGGTGGGGCTGGACTGCGGGGACATCGTCCAGGTGGGCACCCACGAGGGGGTGCCCCTCTTCGCCGTCCGAGGCGCGGCGCGCCCCCTGGAGCTCCTGTACGTCCCGGTGCGCCCGGGCCTCTGGCTGGCCTACCGCACCGACCTGGCCCAGGTCCGGGGGTAGGCCCCACCCCTTCCCGCGCACGGGTTGCGGCAGACCGCCCCCGCGCACCGCTCCCGCCCCCGCGCAGCGGTCCGGCCTGGGGCCCGAGGCGGCGGCTACCCCTCCACCCGCACCAGGTGGTAGCGTTTCTTCCCCTTCCGGAGGAGGAGGAAGCGCCCCTCCAGGGTGTCCCCGGCGCCCACACGGCGCTGGGGGTCGGCCTCCCGGCGGTTGTTGAGGTAGACCCCTCCCTGCTCCACCGAGCGCCGCGCCTCCCCCCGGGAGGAGGAGAGCCCCGTGTCGGCCAGGAGCTCCACCAGCCCCATCCCCTCTCCCGACAGGGCATCGGCGGGGAGGGTACTGGAGGGGACGTCGGCGAAGATGTCGGCGATCTCCTCGGCGCCGAGCCCCTCCACCTCTCCCCCGAACAGGACCTCGGTGGCGGTCCGGGCCCGGGCCACTCCCCTCTCCCCATGGACCGTGCGGGTCACCTCCTCCGCCAGGCGGCGCTGGGCCTCCCGGAGCTGGGGGGCCTGGGCCATCCGGTCCTCCAGCGCCTGGATCTCCTCCCGGGGGAGGAGGGTGAAGTACCGGAGGTAGCGGCCGGCATCGGCGTCCTCGGTGTTCAACCAGAACTGGTAGAAGCGATAGGGGGAGGTGCGCTCGGGCGAGAGCCACACCGCCCCGGCCTCCGTTTTCCCGAACTTCACCCCCGAGGAGGTGGTGATGAGGGGAAAGACGGCGCCGTAGGCCCGCTCCCCCGTCACCCGGCGGATCAGGTCGATCCCCGAGGTGATGTTCCCCCACTGGTCCTGCCCCCCGAACTGGAAGCGGCACCCCCGGTCCTGGAAGAGGCGGAGGAAGTCGTAGGCCTGCAGGAGGACGTAGGAGAACTCCGTGTAGGTGATTCCCGTGGCCTCGTCCTCCAGCCGGCGGCGGATGGTGTCCTTCCGCAGGAGGATATTCACGGGGAAGTGCTTCCCCACGTCCCGGAGGAAGTCCAGGACCCCGGTCCCCCCCAGCCAGTCCAGATTGTTGGCCATGGCGGCCGGGTTCGAGACCCCGTCGAACTCCAGGAAGGAGGCGAGCTGGCCCCGGATGGCCTCGGCGTTGGCACGCACCTCGTCCGGGGTGAGGAGCTGGCGCTCCTTCGTCTTCCCCGAAGGGTCCCCGATGAGGCCGGTCCCTCCCCCCACCAGGGCGATGGGGGTGTGCCCCGCCCGCTGGAGGT
>JBJHCB010000245.1:0-4410 GCA_050485805.1 Gemmatimonadota bacterium
GGCGTGTACAGGAGGGAGGGGATGTGGAGGGGCTCCCCCACCATCCAGGCCTGGAATCCGGGGGAGGCCAGGATCCCGTTCAGCCGGAGGGCCAGGTCGAAGCGGTCCCTGGAGGGGAAGAAGCTCTCCAGCTCCATGACCCCCACCCGGGTGAAGGGGGGACGCTGGATGGCCTCGATGAGCTGGCCCAGCTCCAGGGAACGCCCGTGGACCCAGGCGTGCTGGAGGAGGGTGGAGAGGAGGATGTGCTCCCGGCTCCGGATGGGGTCCGCCTGGATCCCCAGGAGGGCCAGGAGACTCGTCACCGTGGACTGGATCCGCTCCCGGAGGGCGTCGGGATCGTCCAGGACCGCCTGGGTGGGGACGGCGAACGACCGCAGCACCGAGACCTGCCGCCCGGCGGCACTCCCCGGGGTGTAGACCGAGAAGTCGGCGTGCTCCCGGAGCCGCCGGATCCGGTCCCCGTCCTGCCCCCACCCCGCCAGCCCATTCCTCCAAAGCTCCGCCTGGCCCGCCGCGAAGGCGTCCGGGTCCTCCCCCCGCTGGCGGGCCACCTCCTCGTTGATCCAGGGGCGGAAGTCGGAGGGAGCCAGCTCCGGAAAGGTAAGGAGGAGGTTCGCCAGGTCCCCCTTGGGATCGATGGCCAGGACGGGGATGCGGTCCATGGCCGCCTCCTCCAGCATCCCGATGGCGAGCCCCGTCTTCCCGCTTCCGGTCATTCCGATGATGACGCCGTGGGTGGTGAGGTCCCGGGAGTCGTAGAGGAGGAGGTCCTGGGTGCGCTCGCCGGAGGCGGCGTCGCGGAGGCGCCCCAGGTAGAAGGCGCCCAGGGTCTCGTAGGCCTGCTGGAGGTCGGTCATGGGGGAAGCGTCCGGGGTGGGGAAAGGGGTGGCCGGCTCCTCCGGGCCAGGGTGGGAGGGCCGGCCCGGGGTGCAGTCCCATGGCGGGCAATCTCGGGGGCCGGCGGCGCGGGCGCCATCCAAGGCCGCTGCGAAGACCGGGGCCCGTCCATCCGTAGGGGGAACCGGAGGGCGCGGGGGGATGAAGTGGACCTGGACGAGAGGAGACGGTGCCCTGATGGCGGAAAAGGTGGGGTGGTGGGGCAGGCTCCAGGGGGGGCTCGGGATCCTGGCCGTCGCCGCAGTGGGATGGTTCCTGGGGGGGTGGGGGCTGGATCAGGTCCTGGGCGAGGGGGGCGGGGCCTCCGGGGGGGGCTGGGAACTGGTCCTCCTGGTGGCGGGACTCGTGGTGGTCCTGCACGGTGTCCTGGCCACCCATGAACTGGGTCATCTCCTGGCGGGCCGATGGGCGGGAATGCGTCCGGCCCTCCTGGTGGTGGGACCCCTCCGTCTCCAGCGGGGGGGATCCGGGTGGCACCTCGGCCTGAACCGGAGCCTGGCCCTCTGGGGGGGGCTGGCGGCGTGTGCGCCCAGGGGAACCGAGGGACTCCGGGTCCGGATGCTCCTCATGACGGCAGGGGGGCCGGGGGCCAGCCTCCTCCTGGGCGGACTTCTCCTGGGTCTCTGGTGGGTGACGCCCGACGGAACCGCGGAGGCCATGGGCGGCCGTCTCGGGCTCCCCGAGGCCCTGGTGGGGAGCTGGTGGATCGCCGCCGCGGTGGGCTCCCTTGCCATCGCCGCCGTGACCCTCGTCCCGGGGCGGACCGGGGGGTTCGAGACGGACGGGAGGCGGATCCTCTCCCTGATCGGGGAAGGGGAGGGGACGCGGGCCCAGGTGGCCCTCCTGGGGCTGGGTGGCGCCTCCCTGGCGGGGCAGCGCCCCAGGGAGTGGAGCCATGACCTCATCGAGGAGGCCCTGGCCCTCCCCCCCGACACCCCCATGGGGATCGCCGCCCTCCAGATGGCCCATCACCACCACCTGGACAGCGGGCGGAGGTCGGAGGCCTGGACCCACCTGGAGCTGGCCCTCGGGCATCGGGAGGTGCTGCCTCCCGTGTTGAGGCCCGCACTCCTGGGCCTGGGGGCCTTCCACGCCGCATTCCACCATGGGGACCCGGTGGCGGGCCGGGCCTTCCTGGGGGAGGCCCGGGGGAGGGGTCTGGGGGCCCAGCACCTGGTCCTTCTGGGGAAGGCCGCGGTCCTTCAGGCCGAGGGCCTCCCGGAACAGGCGCTGGACCGGGCCCGGGAGGGACGTCGCGAAGCGGAGCGGGCCCTCGACCCCGGGTCCGCCCGGGCGGAGGTGGAATGGCTGGCCGCAGTGGAGGATCGGTGCCGGGGGTCCGGGGGGGCGAGCGGTGGGACTTCGGGGTGACCGTCGCGGGTGAGCCAGGGGGGGAGGGCGCGGGACCGGCGCCCGCTGCCGGCGGGAGTTCCTCGCCGGACGACCACCCTTGCCCTTCCGTGCGCATGGTTCCAATGATGGGATCGTACGGTCCCTCCCACCCCATCCGCACCTTCGGACTTCCGATCCCCCGGTCCGAGACCCGGCGCCTTCTCCCGTCGAGATCGCTCCGGCCCCGCCGCGGCGGAGGCGCAGCCGCTCCTCCCCCTCGCCCCCTCCCTCCGTATGGAGCCTCTCGCCATGCCCACGTCCATCCGCGGCACTGCTGTGGTTCCGGCGATCCTGGCGGCCCTCGTCGCCACCGCCTGCCTCGACTCCTCGCCCTCCGCCCCGGAGGAGGTGGACGCGGCCTCCTCCCACGCCGCTGCCCTTTCCGCGCCGGTGGCCGGCGTCGCGCAAGGCGGAGCGGAGTGGGCCTACCTCCCCGAGCATGTGGTCCTCTTCAATCGGGGGGTGTCCAACCGTTTCCAGGAGCGGGTCGAGTCCCTGGGGGGAAGGGTGCTCCGCACCCATCCGGAGATCGGCGTGGCCATCGTCACCGGCCTGGGCGACGGGGAGGCCGAGCTCCTGTCCCGGGAGGGGGGGATCACCGGGGTCGCCAGGGACGTGGCCCTCTTCGGGCTACCCCGCCCGGCGGGGTCGGGGGTGACCCCCCTCTCGCCCTCCACCCTCCAGCCCGCGTCCCTCCCCTCGAACGCCGCCTTCTTCCCCTTCCAGTGGAACCTCCGGGTGGTCCAGGCGGATGGGGCCTGGCAGTCGGGGTTCACCGATGCGTCGGGGATCCGGGTGGCCATCCTGGATTCGGGGATCGACCCCTTCCATGTGGACCTCCAGGGTCGGGTGGATGCCTCCCGGAGCGTGGCCTTCGTCCCGTCCCTGAACCCGGCAGGGCCGGTCTGGGGAGATGACGACTTCCACGGGACCCACGTGGCGGGTACGGTGAGCACGAACAGCATCGGCACCGCCGGCGTCGCCCCGGGCGCCTCCCTCATCGCCGTGAAGGTCTGCGGGTACACCGGGGGCACCGCACCGGGCCCGGTGGGATGCCCCCTGGGCGCCGTCATCAGCGGCCTGGTCCATGCCGGGCAGGTGGGGGCCCACGTGGCAAACCTGAGCCTGGGAGGCCTCGTGAATCTCCCCGCCCCCGGCGCCGGGCGCCTGAACGGAGCGCTGAGCCGGGCGGTGACCTATGCCGGCCAGCAGGGGACCCTGGTGGTGGCGGCATCCGGCAACGCCGCCCTGGACCTGGGGCACCTCTCCCGGGACTTCGGGGTGAACGCGGTCCGGATGGTCCCCTGCGAGATCGCCACGACCCTCTGCGTCTCGTCCACGGGGCCCACGGATCTCCTGGCCTCGTACTCCAACTTCGGCCGGTCCGCCATCCACGTGGCGGCGCCGGGCGGGGACCTGGTGGTGACCCTGGATCCCCTGAGCTCCATGGTTCTGGCTCCCTGCAGTTCCCTCACCCTGGACCCGAACCTGGCGGCCTGTCGGGGGAGCCTGGTTCAGTTCGCGTTCTCCCAGGGCACCAGCATGGCCGCGCCCCACGTGGCGGGCGCCGCGGCCCTGGCGGCGGCCTACTCCGCCCGGACCCCGACGCCGGGGCAGCTCCGGACAAGCCTGGAGCGATCAGCCGACGATCTGGGGCCCCGGGGCCGGGACCCCTTCTACGGCGCGGGCCGGATCAACGTCTGCACCCTGGTGGGCTGCTGACTCCGGGGGGGATGCGGGGCCCGGAGGGCGGGACTCCTCCGGGTCCCGCCCCCGTTCGGTCGGTTCCGGGGCCGCCTTCCCCCGGCGGTAGCCCTTTCCGAGCACAGGACCCACGGGGCGGCGCCACTTCACCATCCATGGACGAGAGGCAGCCGTGACGGGGAGCGAGGGGGAGGGACAGGTGGGGAAGGCGGCATGGGACGCCTTCCGCGTCCACCTCGAGGGCGTCCTGGACGAGCTGGTATCCCGACGGGACGTCATGGGTGCCGCCATGGGCGCGGCCTCGGGGGACGGCAACTTCCGCTGGCTCGGCGCCCGGGGAGAGGCCGCGCCCGGGGGGGTGGCCATGACCCCGGATACCCCCTGGTTCATCGCCAGCATCACGAAGCTCTACAT
>JBJHCB010000246.1:0-4391 GCA_050485805.1 Gemmatimonadota bacterium
GGGTTGCCCCGCCTCGTGGACGGGACGGTAGCCCACCAGCTCCCCCAGGTAGGGAACGACCCAGTCCTGGCAGGTCTCGATGAACCAGTTCTCGTAGAGCTGCCGGATGTCCTCGTCCACCAGGCGCGCCTGTTCCTCCATGAGCTGCAGGAGGGCCCGGAGGGGCTCGCCCGCCTCCAGGTCCAGCCGGCGATGGAAGGCGGGGAGGAGGGCGTGGAGCCCATCGGGGGGGAGGCTCACGGCGCCACCTCCTGGAGGATGAGGGTGTCGGGGAGGTCGGGGTTCAGGTACGCGAGGTGGTCGATGGGGAACCGGAGGAGGGCGGGCACGGGTCCCTCCCCCAGCTCCTCCAGGCGCCGGGCCAGGACCTCGGGATCCTCGGCGTCGGAGCCCGCGACCCCCCCCAGGAGCTCCAGGACCACCTTCTCCACCCCGGGAACGCCGTGGATCGCCGCCACCACCCCCCCGCTCCGGAGCCCCTCCCCGATGTCCCGGGCCGGGAAGCCGTATCGGTCCAGGAGGGTCCGGCGGATCCGGGGCTCCACCTCCTCCCATCGGTGGTCGGGGTGGATCCGGACTCGGGCCCCCAGGACCAGGAAGACCGCCTCCCGGGGGACCACCTCCACCGGAGTGGCCGGGTCGCCCAGGCGCCGGAGGGCCAGGAGGAGGTTCCGGTGCAGCTCGGAGCCCTCCGGGATGGGGGTGTCCGCCTCTCCTGCGATGGTCAGACGGATGGTCTCCCGGCGTCCGTCGGAGACCCGCCGCGCCACCGCCTTGCCCACCGCGGCGAAGGACCGGGCGAAGTGGGCGTAGTCCTCCAGGGAGACGAGGCGGTCCAGGGCCTGGGCCGCCAGGGGGAGGTTCCGGCGGATGGCCTCCCCCTCCTCCGGGTCCCCGCCCCCGGTGGCCGGGACGGGGTTCACCACCTCCTTCACCCCCAGGGGTCGGGTGGCGAGGGTGGAGATGGCCCCCGCCGCCACGTTCCCCTCGCGCCCCAGGCCATGGCGGTAGACGGCGGTGACGTTCTCCACTCCGGTGGGGAGGCGGGCGCCCCTGCGGCCGTCGCCGAAGACCACGGTGGTCCCCTCCTCCTCGTCCCGTTCGGTGAAGTGGGCCCGGCGGCCGGGCTCCAGCTCCAGGAGCGAGGCGGCCTCCCGCCAACGCACCCCGTCCACCCGGACCTCCAGGGTGCTCCGGGTCCCGGACGCGGTGGGGGCCGGAAGGTGGGTGAGCCGCGGCCGCTTGAGGGAGAAGGCCTGGCTCCCCCTGGCTCCGTCACCGCTTCCCAGGACCTCCTCCACCGTCTCCCCGTGGGAGGCCCGGGCCACGTTGGCGTTGATGGCCACCGTCTCCCGGCGGTAGCGGTAGGCCAGGGGCTCGGCCAGGAGGAGGCGGGAGTGGAGGGTGTCCGCCACCTCCTCCTCCCGTCCGTCCTCGCGACGGTGGACGTCCTGCTCCACCCCGGCCAGCATGGCCAGCTCCTGGGCCTCCACCCCCTCCACGGGGCGGCCGGCGGCGTCCAGGAGGTCCGCCCGCTCCCCCCGGACCACCACCCACCTCCCGGCCTCCAGCCCGTCCAGCAGCTCGTCCACCTCCACCGCGTCACCGGCCACATCCCCGGGGATGGGCTCCGGGGCGGCCTCCAGGGGAGAGGCCCGCAGGTGCACGGTGGTGTTCCGGACCAGCGGGAGCGTCTCCTCCGTCCCGGGGCCCCATGGGCTCCGGTCCAACTGGAGCTCGGTGGCCCGCATGGACAGGCCATAGTCGCTGCGGGACCGGGTCCGGATCTCCTGGACCCGGGCGATGATGGGCGTGGTGAGCTCGGGGCGCTCGATGGCCACCAGGCTCCCGGGGACGATCCCCTCGTGGACCCCGTCCAGGGAGAGGGAATGGGAGCCGCCCACGGAGGTGGGGACCGGTGCGCTCCGAAGGGTGGGAAGCTCGGGCGGGGCGTTGTGCCCGAAGACCCCCACCTGAAGGGGAAGGGCCACCGGACGAAGGGCGGTGCCCTCGGGAGGACCCGTCACCGGTACGGAGCGATAGGCGGCGTAGAGGGTCCCGGCGAGGCGGGGCTGGAGGGCAGCCAGCAGACGGGGACCCAGGTCCGACCCCACGCCGTACGTGGTCTCCAGGGAACGGGGGAGCTGGAAGCGGCTGGCGGGTGGGGTGGAGGGCGCCTGCCGGAGTCCCTGGACCACCGCCCCCAGGCGGGTGAGGGGGTGGGGTGGGGTTTCCTGCCCATCGCCATGGGTGTGCCGAGCCGCGAGCGCTGCTCCTCCTCCCGCCGGCGCGCCGCCCGCACCGAGGACCGCTTCCGACGTTCCCGGGGCCGTCGAGGCCACATCGGTGGGGGCGGCGTAGGACACGTAGGCGATCCGGGTCCGGTCCTGGGCGGGGTCCGACTCCACCGCCACCACCCGCTGGGGGCTCTGCCAGCTTCCGCCGTCCAGGAGGAGGAGCTGGTTCACCTTCACCTCCTGCACCGCCCCCTCCACCCAGAGCTCCCGGACCTCGCCGGCGGGAGGGGGAAGGAGGAGGGGGGGGCGCTCCTGTCGGGGACGGATGGCGTTCCACGCCGCCCGGGCGGGGAGGGGCTCTTCCGTCTCGAAGGGCTGGGGGAGCTCGTCGGGGCCCGGCACGCTCTGGGCCCGGGTGCCGGCGGGAACCTCACCGTCGAACCCCTCCTCCACGGTGAAGGCCAGGTAGACGGTGGAGGCCACCCCGGGCCGGGGCCGGTACCCGGTGAGCCGGGCCAGCTCCAGGAGGGAGCGGCGCTCGGTGGCGGTCCCCAGGAACCCCTCGTTGGCGATCCGCTCCTGGTAGAAGGTGAGGACATCCCCCACCACGGCCCAGGCGTCCAGAAGGGCCAGGGCGGGGTCGTGGGGAGATCGGGTGGTGAGTCCCGCCAGAGGGCGGATCTCTGGGCGCACCGTCCCGTCGGCCTTCATCTCCTGGGGGAGGGAGTGGAGGGAGATACGGGCCCGCATGCTCTCCAGGAAGGTGGCGTGGGTCCCCACCCGATACCGGAGGGCCGGGAGTCCGGGGCGGTTCGCCACGGAGCGGGGGGTCCGGGGCTCCTCCCCTTCGCAGCATCCACAACGCGGGTCCATCATCGGCCTCCTCTCAGCTCCAGCCGGAGACGTCCGTTCTCCGGGAAGGACGGATCGTTGTCCAGTCGGGGGATCTCCATGGGGCCCACCCTCAGGACCCCGGCCTCCACTTCCCCGGCGGGGCCCTGGAAGAGGCGCTCCAGGCGCCGGACTGTAGCGCTCTCCACCCCGGGGGCCTCCATGGCGGACGCCACGATGCGGCTCGCCGGGAGATCCTGGCCGAAGTGGAGGGCGTCCGGGTGGAAGAAGGCGGGGGTGCCGTCCTCGCGCAGGCCGGTGCCGAAGCGGCGCAGGAGGGCGGCCCGGACATGTCCCCGGGCGTGGCCCCGGGCGACGCAGACCTCGAGCTCCAGCTCCAGCGGAACCGGGTGGGCGGGGACCACGGCCAGGTCGTGACCCAGGCGCCGGTAGCCCTCGAGCCAGCTCCGGAGCTCTTCCAGAAGGGCTTCCGGGGCCTCCGCCCGGCCCAGGGCATCCACCCCCACCCGGGCCTCGTACCAGCTCCCGGTCCACCGGAGCTCGGCGGCGGCGCCCTGGACGGCGGGGTGGCGGGCCGCCAGCTCGGCGTAGTCCCGGGCGGTGACGGCCCGGGCCAGGCGGTGACGGAAGGCGTGTGGGGCGAGGCGCTTCACCTCCTCCACCGGTTCCGGCGCCCTCCCTCCCGTGGCGGGGAGGGGGTTCCGGGGGTGGAGGGTGACCCCGCTGTAGAGACCCGAGGTCACCGCCACGGTCAGCGTCTCGGCCCCCACGTTCCCGGCGGGACCGTTCCCCACCCGGTAGTGGGCCCGGAATCGGGCGCCGGGCCGGGGGGCGCGGCCGAGCTCTCCGTCCCCGAAGCGGAGGTGGGCCCGGCGGTCGTCGTCCATCTCCACCACCAGGTGGCGGTCCTCCCGGCCGCTGGCCAGGAGGTCCCCCCGGGGGAACCATGGGGCCCCCGGGTGCTCCGGAGCGGGATCCTCTTCCAGGACCAGCTCCGGGAGCGCCTCCCGGGGATCCTGGACCAGGAGGCGGGAGGCGGGACCGCGGCCCCACGGGCTGGAGGGGCTCGAGGAGAGGGGCTCCCGGAAGGTGAGGGGACCCCGGTCCAGGACGGGCCGGAAGCGCCCGGCCCGGGGGGTGGGGTCCCCGGGGGAACCCGGCCCCTGGCATGCGCGGCGGGACGTCTCCGTGGGGACGGCGCCCACCTCCTCCCCCGGATCGACGCGGCGGCCATGGGCGGCCAGGACCCTGTTCCCACGGGCCACCGATACGTGCGCCAGGGGCCGGCACTCCGGTGCCGGA
>JBJHCB010000247.1:0-4383 GCA_050485805.1 Gemmatimonadota bacterium
CCTGTCGGGGCTTCCGGCCCGGACGGTGGCGCGCCGCCTCCACGCCGCGGGGCTGGTGGTGGAATGGGAGGGGGAGGGGGTCGTGCGCGCCACTCGTCCAGGTCCGGGGGCCCGGATCGCTCCGGGGGACACCGTCCGGGTCCTGGCCGGCGGGGGATATGGACGGCCATGATCTCCTCCCCCCCTGACGCCCACGGGGCGGGACTCTCCCTGGCGGAGGTGGCCCGGCTCCTCGCCGGCCATGGACTCCTGGTCGAGGCGACGGGGATCGGGGAGGAGCTCCGGGTCGGAAGGGCGGAACAGGACTCCCGACGGGTGATGTCGGGGGACCTCTTCCTGGCCTGGAGGGGGACGCGGGAGGACGGCCATCGCTTCCTGGGGGAGGCTCGGGACCGGGGGGCTGCGGGTGCGGTGGTGGAGGAGGTGGACCCGGCCGTGGGGATCCCGCAGATCCAGGTGCGGGACGGCCGTCGGGCGGCGGCGCTGGTGGCCATGGCCCTGGAGGGGGATCCGGGGAAGGGGATGCTGGTGACCGCGGTCACCGGGACAAACGGGAAGACCACCACGGTCCTCCTGGTGCGGCACCTCCTGTCGGGTCGGTGGAGCTCCGTGGCGCTGGGTACCCTGGGAGTGGTGGGCCCGAACGGGGAGGTACGGGATGGGTCGGGCGGGCTCACCACGCCGGGGCCGGTGGAACTGGCCCGCGCCCTGGGGGGCTTCCGGGAGGAGGGGGTCACGGCCCTGAGCCTGGAAGCGTCGTCCCATGCCCTGGAGCAGCGGCGGTTGGACGGCCTCCGGGTGGATGTGGCCTGCTTCACCAACCTCACCCGGGACCACCTGGACTACCACGGGACCCTGCAGGCCTACCTGGCGGCCAAGGCCCACCTCCTGGAGCTCCTGGACCCGGAGGGGGTGGCGGTGGTGAACGGAAGGGACCCGGCCTGGAAGGGACTCCCCCCGGTCCCGGGCCGGTTGCTCCTCCTCCGCATGGAGGGCTCCAGTGTGGCGGGCGTCCCCGCCGCCCGGGCCCGCCTCCCGGACCTCACCGCCCGGGAGATCCAGCTGGACGGCGAAGGGGCGCGCTTCTTCCTGGAGGAGCGGGGGGAGGTGGCTCGGGTCCGGCTCCCCCTCCTGGGACGGTTCAACGTGGAGAACGCCCTGTGCGCCGCAGGGGTGGCCCGGGCCGCCGGCTTACCGCTGGCGGAGATCGCCCGCGGGCTCGAGGGGGCCCCGGCCCCCCGGGGGCGCCTCGAGGTGGTGGAGCGGGATCCGGTGCCGGTGATCGTGGACTACGCCCACACCCCGGATGCCCTGGGGCGGGCCATGGAGACCCTCCGTCCCCTGTATCCCGGACGGCTCATCGTGGTGTTCGGCGCGGGGGGGGACCGGGACCGCTCCAAACGGCCCGAAATGGGGGAGGTGGTGGCCCGGGGGGCGGACCTGGCCATCGTCACCTCCGACAACCCCCGGACCGAGGACCCGGACCGGATCGTGGACGACATCCTGGAGGGGATGCAGGGAGCTGACCTGGAGCGGGTGGTGGACCGGAGGGAGGCCATCGGGCGCGCCCTGGAGGTGGCCCGGGAGGGAGATGCCATCCTCCTGGCCGGGAAGGGACACGAGACGTACCAGGTGGTGGGGACGGAGGTCCGCCCCTTCGATGAGCGGGTCGTGGTCCGGGAGCTCCTGGGACGGGGGGACCCGAGGGGTGACGAGGGGAGGGACGCATGATCCCCGCGCGCCCCACCCCCTTCCGGTGGACGGACCGCGGTGTCCGGGAGGCCCTGGGGCTCCCCCTGGAGGGGGCTCCCGGGGAGACGGGGTTCTCCGGGATCTCCACCGACACCCGCACGCTCCGGTCCGGAGAGCTCTTCATCGCCCTCCGCGGCCCCTCCTTCGACGGGCACGCCTTCCTCCCCGCAGCCCGGGAGGGAGGGGCCGCCGGGGCCGTGGTGGACCGGGCCAGCGGCGCCCTGGCCGCCTCCCCGACCTCCCCCGACTTCCCCCTCTACGAGGTGGAGGACACCCTGGAGGCGCTGGGGGCCCTGGCCCGGCATCGCCGTCGAGCCCTTGCGGCTCCCGTCCTGGGGATCACCGGCTCCTCGGGGAAGACCACGGTGAAGGATCTGGTGGCGCAGATCCTGGCCACCACCTATGCGGTCCACGCCACCCGGGGAAACCTGAACAACCGCGTGGGGGTCCCCCTGACCCTCCTGGCCACCCCCGACGAGGCCGGCGTGGTGGTGGTGGAGATGGGCACGAACGAGCCCGGCGAGATCGCCGCCCTGGCCGGCATCGCCGAGCCCGACGCCGGGGTGGTGACCACGGTGGGGCCCTCCCATCTGGAGGGGCTCGGGGACCTGGAGGGAGTCCTCCAGGAGAAGGTGGATCTCCTTCGGGGAATCCGCTCGGGGGGGGAGGCGGTGGTGGGGGACGAGCCGCCGGTCCTTCCCCAGAGGGCCCGGACGCTCCCGCCCCCGGTCCGGGTGGCCGGTCTCACCTCCGCAGCGGATCCGGCCTGGAGAGGGGAGCTCCTGGATGTGGACCCCCACGGGCGTTGGCGGGTCCGCCTCCCCTCGGGCTCCTTCCGGTGCGGGCTCCCGGGCCGGCACGGGGTGCGGAGCGCCCTTCTCGCCCTGGCCGCGGGTGAGCTCCTGGGCGTTCCCGCCCCCCGGGGCTTCCCCGCCGTGGAGGCCGCCCGTGCGCCCAGCCTCCGGGGGGAGCTCCGGAGGCTCGGCGCCCTCACCCTGGTGGTGGACTGCTACAACGCCAACCCCCAGTCCACCCGGGCCGCGCTGGAGCTCCTGGCCGACCTCCCGGCTCCGGGGGGGCGGGTGGCGATCCTGGGGAGCATGCTGGAGTTGGGTCCCGGCGCTCCCCACTTCCACCAGGAGATCCTGGAGTACGCCCGGAGCCTCCCCCTCCGACTGGTGGTGGCGGTGGGGGCCTTCGCCCAGGCGGCGGGTGGGGGGACGGGCCCGTCGACGCCCG
Organism: Gemmatimonadota bacterium; assembly: GCA_050485805.1. Lineage (GTDB taxonomy): Bacteria > Gemmatimonadota > Gemmatimonadetes > Longimicrobiales > Gaopeijiaceae > T3Sed10-66. Next base: position 2,992 of record JBJHCB010000247.1, read on the forward strand.
TGCCGGATCGGAGACCCCGTCCCGGGCAGGGGGGTGAAGCCCCCCGCCCCCGATTCCCTCTCCCCCGGGTCCTCTCGGCGGCGGACCCGGAGGAGGCCTGGACCCTCCTCCGCCCCCACCTCTCGGGCCGGGAGACCGTCCTCCTCAAGGCTTCCCGGGGGGTGGCCCTGGAGCGCCTCCTTCCCCGCTTCCAGGAGGCATACGGGGGCCCGGGATCCCCTTCCGGGGACGGGGCTGACGCCGCCACGCACCCCCGGGTGGATCCGGCCGGACGAGGAGGGGCCTGATGTTCTCCCACTTCCTCCCCGGACTGGTGGACGTCCACATCATCTTCAACCTCTTCAACTTCCTCACCTTCCGCTCGGCGGGGGCGGGGGTGACGGCGCTCATCATCGCCCTGCTGGCCGGTCCCCGGGTCATCGCCTGGCTCCGGAACCTCCGGGTGGGGCAGGTGGTGCGGACCGACGGCCCCGAGACCCACCTGAAGAAGTCGGGGACCCCCACCATGGGGGGGACCCTCATCGTCCTGGCGGCCACCGCCTCCACCCTCCTCTGGGCGCAGCTCACCAACTGGTACGTGGTGATCAGCCTCCTGGCCCTCCTCTGGATGGGGGCCATCGGCTTCATGGACGACTATCTCAAGGTGGTGCAGGGACGCTCCCGGGGGCTGGTGGCGCGCTACAAGATGGTGGGGCAGCTCACCTTCGGTGTGGGCCTCGGGATCTTCCTGGTCACCGTCCCCATCCACCCCGTGCCGGCCACCTGGACCATGGTGCCCTTCTTCGAGGGGTGGGTGGCGGCCTTCTGGGTGCCCGCCTACGTGGTCTTCGTGGCCACGGTGGTGTCCGGCTCCTCCAACGCGGTGAACCTCACCGACGGCCTGGACGGTCTGGCGGCAGGGCTCGGCGCCATCGCCCTGGGGACCTTCGGGGTCTTCGCCTACCTCATCGGACGCGTCGACACCTCGGCCTACCTGGGCCTCTTCTACCTCCCCGGGGCCGGGGAGCTGGCCGTCTTCGCCGCCGCCCTGGCCGGGGGCGCCATGGGCTTCCTCTGGTACAACGCCCACCCCGCCGAGGTCTTCATGGGGGACACCGGGTCCCTGGCCCTGGGGGGGGCGCTGGCCGTCATGGCCATCCTCCTCAAGGCGGAGTTCCTCCTGGTCATCGTGGGCGGTGTGTTCGTGGCGGAAGCCCTCTCCGTCATGGCCCAGGTGGGATGGTTCAAGTACACGAAGCGGACCCGGGGGGAGGGGATCCGCCTGCTCCGCATGGCCCCCCTCCATCACCACTTCGAGAAGGTGGGATGGTCGGAGACCACGGTGGTCGTCCGGTTCTGGATCCTGGGGATCCTCTGTGCGCTCCTGGCCTTCAGCACGCTGAAGATCCGGTG
>JBJHCB010000248.1:0-4333 GCA_050485805.1 Gemmatimonadota bacterium
GCCTCCTCCAGCGCCTCCTCCCCGGTGCGGAGCTCCGTCTCGGCGGCCTCCCGGGCCGCCCGGGCCCGGGCGGCCGCGCCCTCCGCCTCCTCCGCCCCGCGCCGCAGCTCCCGAAGCTGCTCCTTCCGCTCCAGGAGGCCGGTGGCCCCCAGGGGATTCCCGATCCGAACCACCCCTCGGCGGTCCACGGCGCTCCCGTCCGAGGTCACCCGGTCCCCGGCTGCGCCGTCCAGCGCTGCCCCCGCCCCAGCCAGTCGGACGCCGTCCAGGAGGACCCGGACCCAGGGCGCGCCGGCGCCCTGCGTCCGGATCCGGTCCAGGAGCAGGGCACCCCCCTCCCCAGAACCGGCCCCCTCGGGGGAGGAGGGGGCGGGGCGGGCCTGGGCGGAAGGGTCGGGGATCGCGACGGCGCAGGGTGCCTGGGCATCCAAGGGGAGGAGAATCAGACCACCCCCCTTCTTCCAGCTCTCCCTGAACCAGACCTGGACCCGGGCGGCCGCAGCCCGATCCCGCACCACCACCCCCCGGGCCTGCACCCCCAGGAAGGCCTCCACCGCCGCCGCCACGGTGGGGGGTGCCTGGATGAAATCCGCCAGGAGCCCCTCCACCCCCTCCAGCCGGGCCTCCATCAGGGCGCGGACGACGGGATCCACACCCTCCCGGTCCGCCTCCAGGCGCTCCAGCGCCGTCCGGCGCCCCCGGAGCGCCGAGGCCCGGTCCTGGGCGGCGATCTCCTCCCGGCGCGCCCCCTCCACCCGCTCCCGTCGCAGCACCACCTCCTCCCGGGCGGCGGCCACCTCCTCCCGGGCGACCTCCACGGAGCGGGACAGGGTCTCCACCCGGTCCCCGAACAGGTCTCCCTGGGTATCCAGGTCCCGGAGGGCCTCCACCGCCACCTCCAGCTCCTCCTCCAGGTGGGCGGCCCGGCGGTCCAGCTCCAGCGCCTGGGCGCCGGCGGCGTCGTGGTCCCCCCGGAGCTGGGCGGTCCGCCGGGCCACCTCCCGCTCCCTGGCCTCCACCCCGTCCTGCTCCGCGCGAGCCGAAACAAGGCGCTCCCGGGCCCGGGCGCTCTCCTCCTGCGCGCCGGCCAGGGCCTCCTCCAGGGAGGTCAGGGCCTCGCCCAGCTCGCCCTCCCGCTCCGTGAGCCCTCCCCGCTCCTGCCGGGATGCCTCCCGCTGCCGACGGGCCTCCTCCCGCTCCTCCCCGATCCGGCCCAGGCGGCGCGCCGCCTGCTCCCCCCGCTCCGCCGCCACCGCCAGCTCCCGCTCCCACCGGGTGAGCTCCGCCCGGATCTCCTCCAGGCGCCCGGCGGCCGTGGCCCGCTCCCGCTCCAGGACCAGGCGGTCGGCCCGCAGCCGTTCCACCCGGGTCTCCGCCGCCTGGATCTCCGCCTGGAGGCTCTCATCGGAGCGGAGTCCGCCGTCCAGGGCCCGGCGGATCTCCCCGAGACGGGCCTCCAGCCCGGCGAGCTGGCGTCGGGCCAGGGAGACGTCCACCGCCAGGCGTCGGGCCCGGATCTCGGCGTGGCGCTCCGCCTTCCCCTTCTGGCGCGCCAGGGAGCGGACCTTGCTCTCCACCTCCCCGATGAGGTCCTCGAGGCGCTGGAGGTCCGCCTCCGCCCGCTCGAGGCGCCGGGAAGCGGACCGGCGGCGGTCCTTGTACTTCCCGATCCCCGCCGCCTCCTCGAAGAGCCCCCGCCGCTCGTCCGCCCGATCCGAGAGGATGGCGTCGATCATCCGGTTCTCGATGATGGAGTAGGCGTTGGAGCCCAGCCCCGTGTCCCGGCAGAGATCCTGGATGTCCCGGAGCCGGCAGGCGGAACGGTTCAGGGCGTAGTCACTCCCCCCGTCGCGGTAGACGGTCCGGGCGATCTCCACCTCCTCGAAGGGGACGGGAAGGGCCCCGTCCTCGTTGGAGAGCTCCATGGAGACCTGGGCCCGGTTCACCGGGCGCCGGTTCACCGTGCCCTGGAAGATGGCCTCGTCCATCCGGGCTCCCCGGATGGCACTGGCCCGCTGCTCCCCCAGGACCCAGCGGATGGCGTCGGAGATGTTGGACTTCCCGCACCCGTTGGGACCCACGATGGCGGTGATCCCATCGTGGAAGACCACCTCGGTCCGGTCCGCAAAGGACTTGAACCCGTGCAGACGCAGGGCGCGGAGCCTCATCCGGCGGGAAGGATCAGGAGGAGGTGGGGAAGCCCGGGATCTCCACCAGTCCGAGCCAGGCCCCCAGAAGGATCAGCGCCACCAGGACGAGGAAGGCGATGAGGAGGATCTTCTGTCGTCCTCCGCCGGAGCGGGGGCGGGGGCCGGGACGCGCCGGGGAGGTCCGCACCGGCGAGGGCGTGCTCGCCGCCGCGGACGGCCTCCCCTCGGACGGCGAGGCCGGGGTCCCGTCGGTGGGCGCGGTGGGGGTCCCGTCGGTGGGCGCGGCCGGTGCCGTGGTGGCGCCCGAGGCCGGAAGCGGCGTGGAATCCGGGACGGAGGCCGCCGAGCCGTCGTCCGGGGCGGCGCCCACGGGATGGAGGAGCACGCTGGGCGCGGTGCCCTCGGGGGGCGGCGTTCCCGGTCGGGCCAGGTGGAGGAGTCGATCCCCCCGCTCCGCCAGGAGGGGGGCTCCCCCTCCCCCGGTGGGCACGAACAGGAGGGCCACCTCGTTCCGGCTCCGGATCCGGTCCAGGAAGGGATCCCAGCGATCGCTTCCCCGCAGGGCTGAGGGATCCGCCACCACCGTCCCCGATGGGACGAATCGGAAGGGCTCCCGGGGCGGCTCCACCAGCACCCGCTCCAGGGACGCTCCGTAGAGAAGGACGTCGGAAAGCCCCTCCAGGTTCGGCACTTCCAGGTACTCGTGGAGGGACGGGGTCTCCACGTCGGCGTCCACCAGGATGACGGATCGCCCCCGGGCCGCCCACTCCCGGGCCATGGCCGCGGCGGCCCTCTCTCCCCACAGATCGCCCCGCACCGAGGCATCCACGAGGAGCGCCACCACCTCGCCCCCATCCCGGGGGGGGAGGAGCGTCCCGGCGGGCCCCGCCCCCGCCGAGGGGTCGAAGGGGATGGACCGGTCCTTGGGCTCGGGGCTCATGGGCACTCCGGTGGAGGGAGGAGGGGACGGGGCGTGCGCGCCGGGGAGAACCTGCCGGGTGCGAAGGTAATCGGCACCGGCAAACCCCGGCAAACCAGGGGCTCTCCCGTGGAGGCCCGGTGAGCTGTGGAGGCTACTCGAAGGGCTGCCGGGGAGCGTCCCCCCAGAGGTGCTCCAGCTGGTAGAACTCCCGGGCCGCCGGGTGGAAGACGTGGACCACCCAGTCGATGTAGTCGATGAGGACCCATCGTCCGCCCTGGAGGCCCTCCACGTGACTGGGCCTCACCCCTTCCTTCTTCAGCTCGTCGATGACCCGGTCAGCGATGGCCTTGACCTGGATGTCCGACTTCCCCGTCGCCAGCAGGAAGAAGTCGGTGGCCGAGGAGATCCCCCTCAGGTCCATGGCCAGGACCTCCTCGGCCTTCCGGTCCAGGGCCAGCTCCGCGGCCCGGGCCACCTCCGCCGGGAGGTCCTGGATGGCCTCCCCCGGGTTCGCCTCGGTCATGCGGGATCAGTCCTCTTCCCGATCGATGCGGACCTCGATCTCCAGGGTCACCTCGGCGTGGAGGCGGAGAGGAACCTGGTAGGCGCCCAGCGCCTTGAGGGGCTCCTCGAGCTGGACCTGACGGCGATCCACCTCGAAGTCCAGCTGACCCTTGTTGAGCTCCTCGGCCACGTCCGCCGAGGTGATGGAGCCGAAGAGCTTCCCCTCCTCCGAGGCCCGGGCCTGGAAGGTGAGGGAGACGTCCTCGAGCTGGGAAGCCCGCCGACGCGCCTCCAGGTAATCGCGGCGGGAGCGCTCCTCCGCCTTCACCTGCTCCTCTTCGATCCGCTTCAGGTTCGCCGCGGAGGCCTCATAGGCGAAGCCCTGGGGGAGGAGGTAGTTCCGGGCAAACCCCGGCTTCACCGTCACCACCTGACCGATCTCGCCCAGGTTCGGCACGTCCTGCTTCAGGATGACCTTCATGGCAATCTCCTTGCGTCTAGTCCCGGCCGGGGTCGCCGCCGCCCGTCCGGAAGGCCCGGGCCCGGAGATCCACCCAGGAATCCCCGACCCCCACCACCATGGCCCCCGCCAGCAGGACGGGCGCCGCCAGGACGAGGCCGAGCCCCAGGAGCATGGCCCCCAGCAACCCGATCCCGCCCGAAAGAACGAGGAGGACCGCAGCGCCCCGCAGGACGTACAGTGCCCCCATGAACACCGTCAGATTCACCCCCACCCGGCCCCACCCCCCGCACCCAA
>JBJHCB010000249.1:0-4314 GCA_050485805.1 Gemmatimonadota bacterium
CTTCCGACATGGGTGAACATCGCGGGTCTCCTTGTCCTACGGGGGTTACAGGGGCCCGAGCACCCGCCCACACGCAAAGCGATGGCAACCCCGGATCCCCCCAACCGTGCCCCGGGGGGGCAGGGGAGGGGAGTCCCCGGGCGTGCCAGGTGCTCCTGGTGTCAACGGGGTGCAACAAATTGCAGGCCCTTTTCAAGATTCCGCACCATACGCCCCCCGTCTCACAGCTGTCAAGCAGGAGGCTCTCAGGCTCCGGCGAGGAATCGCTCGGTGAGCGGTTGGCGGTGGCCTGCCTCCCTCAAGGGGGGGACCGCCCGGGGCGGGTGGCCACAGGGGCCGATGGGAACGGAAGGTGGCCGGAGCCGGCCTCGAGGGGGCGCGTGCCCGGTCAGGAGGACCCGTCGGTGAGTCGCCGACGGGCCTCCTCCTTCCGGCGACGCCGGGCCTGTCGGGCGTTCTCGCCCGGGTGGCGGCTCGTGATCTCCACCCCTCCCATGAGCGCGAAGCCGGTGACCCGGATGAGGGGAGCTCCCGGCACCGGGGCGGAGCCGGGCTCCGTGTCCTCCTCGAATCCCCCCATGAAGGCGAAGCCGTCCGTCTCCACCCGGACTCCGGGGGGCACGATGATCTCCACCCCTCCCATGAAGGCCCCGGCGTGGATGTGGATGGGGTCCCCGGAGAAGAGGGCCTCACGGAAGTCCAGCTCCACGCCCCCCATGAATCCCAGGGCGCGGATGTTCCGGGCCGGGATCCAGGCCCCCTTCCGCACCCGCCCGCTCCAGATGGCGATCTCCGTCTGGCGTTCCGGGGCCTCGACGTGGGAGGGTGCGCGCGATCCGGGCCGTCCGAGGCCTTCCGCGCCCGCGGGGCGGAGCGCCGAGCCGGGGTCGGAACCCCGCCGTCCGCCCTCTCCCCCGGGAGCTCGGGCCACGGCCCCTCCCGGGCCACCCCCCAGCTCCGGAAGGTCCCCCACCAGGGCGAGGAGCTCATCCCGGGTCCGGGCCCGGTGCGCCCGCTCCACCCGTCGCTCGAATTCCTCCAACTCGAGGCGGTCCCGGGCGTAGTGCTCGCAGAGCGCCTCCACGACCCGATCGCGTTCGGCGGGGCGGGCCGGGAGCGCATCCCCCCCGGACCCGGAGGGACCACCACCCCTGGGTGGCACGTCGTCGCGTTCCGACATCATGGAGTTCCTCCTCCGGGGAGATCGTCGCACTGCCAGGCCAGGGTCCCGTCCACGAAGGTCATCTCGACCCGGAGGGCCGTGGGGAGCTCCCGGGCGGGCATCCCGAACGGATCCCGGGAGAGCACCACCAGGTCGCCCCGCTTTCCCGCCTCCAGGCTCCCGGTCTCCCCCTCCAGCCCGGCTGCGGCGGCCGCCCCCAGGGTGTGGGCCCGGAGGGCAGCCTCCAGGGAGAGACACTCCTCCTCCCGGCCGAACCGCCCCCCCGGCAGATCACCGCGGGTCTCGCGGGTGACCGCAGCGGCCAGGGCGCAGCGGGGATCCAGGGGAGCCACCGTCCAGTCCGACCCGAAGGCCAGGCGGGCCCCCGCCCGCTGGAGGCTCCCGAAGGCGTAGGCGCCAGGGAGGCGCAGGGGACCGATCCTGGCCTCTGCCCATGCCCCGTCATCGCTGAGATGGGCGGGCTGGACGGAAAGGACGATGCGGGGATCGCTCACCCGCTCCAGGGCCCCGGGCGTCACATGCTGGGCATGTTCCACCCGAAGTGGAAACTCGCGCCTCCCGTTCCCCCGGGGAACCTCGGCGTAGACGGCGAGGAGCCAGTCCACCGCCCGGTCCCCGATGGCATGGACCACCGGCTGAAGGCCCAGCTCCGCCGCCTCGAGGATTCCGGCCCGAAGGGTTTCGAGATCGGTGATGGGGCCGCCGCAGGACCCGGGTGAGTCACTGTAGGGCTCGTGGAACCAGGCCGTGCCGGCCCCCAGCGAGCCGTCCACGAAACCCTTCACCATCCCCCACCCCAGGCGGGCGTCCCCCCGCCCCTCCTCCTCCACGAGGGCACGCAGCCGGTGCCCGTCGCCCAGGGGAACCGCGGCGCGGACCCGGATGGGAAGTCGTCCCTCTCGATTCAGTCGGCGAAGGGCCTCCAGGGATGCCCAGCTCTCCGCGGCGCTCTGGAGGGCCCCCATGTCGTGCACCTGGGTCACGCCATGGGACAGGGCGTGGAAGGCCGCTGCCTGCAGGGCCGTCGCCCGTTGGGCTCCGGTGGGCGGAGGGATCCGGGGCGTCAGGAGCTCCAGCGCCCGTTCCCGGAGCAGTCCGTCCGGGGAGCCGTCGGGATCCCGGCCCACCTCTCCCAGGGGAGGGTCCGGCGTCTCCGGCCCGATCCCCGCCAGCTCCAGGGCCCGGCTTCCCGCCACGCCCACGTGGAGATCGGTGCGGAGAAGGAAGACCGGATGGGCGGGGGCAGCGGAGTCCAGCCACCTCCGGTGGGGAAGCTGCCCACCCCAGAGATGTTCGTCCCATCCCCCGCCCAGGATCCAGCTTCCTTCGGGGAGCGCCCGGGCCCGTTCCCCGACCCGCCGGACCAGCTCCTCGGGTGAGTCCACCCCCCGCAGGTCCACGCGATGGAGGTCGAGTCCCCCGGCCTGCAGATGAACGTGGGCGTCCACGAATCCAGGCATGAGGAATCGACCGGAAAGATCCACGTGAGCGGTCGCCGGGCCGCCAAGGGCAGCCACCCGGTCCGCGGGGCCCACCGCCAGGATGCGTTCTCCCCTGAGGGCCACCGCCCATCCCGGGCGGGGACCCGCCTCCCCCGGGGAGCCGGTCCAGACCGTGGCCCCGGACAGGATGCAATGGGCGGGACCGCTCAGGAGGTCGGGGGAGGCGTCAGCCACGAGATCAGCGGGCTACGGAAAGCCATCGGCGTGTGAATCGTTCGAGCGCGGCGGCACACGGGCGGAGCTCCGCCTCGGGCAGATACTCGTCTGCCGTGTGCGCCTGGCGGATGGATCCCGGCCCGAAGCAGAGGGCCGGGACCCCCGCTTCCAGGAACCAGGCGGACTCCACCCAGGCGCTCATTCCGCCCACCCGGGCCGGAATCCCCTCCTCCCTGCAGGCCGACAGGAGCCCCACCACCAGGGGGTGGTCCTGGGAGAGCTCGCCGGGAGGCCGGCGGAGTCCCTGCTCCAGGGCCACGGTGACCTCCGGGTCGGCGGAGCCCACCTCCGTCCTCAGGGCTTCCAGCGCGGTGTCCAGGGCCTCCAGGGAATCGCCGGGAAGGGTGCGGGCCTCCAGCACCAGCTCGCAGAGGGCCGGATAGACGGAAGGCGCGGTCCCGCCCCGGATCGTCCCGGCGTGGATGGAGGCCCGACCCAGGAGGGGGTGGGGGGAAGCAGCCTCCAGCTCGGCCTCCAATCCATCGAGCCCGGACAGGAATCGTCCCGCCATGCGGATGGCGTCCCGCCCCTCGTCGGGTCGCGAACCGTGGGCCGCGCGCCCCCCACACCGGAGGGTCCACCAGGCGAACCCCTTGTTCGCCGGCATCACCTCCAGGGAGGTCGGCTCGCACACGATGGCGGCATCCGCGGAGAGCCCCCCGCGGAGCAACTCCTCCAATCCACGGGAGGCATGCTCCTCGTCGGAGGTGAGGACCACGGAGAGGGTACCCCGCTCCGGTCCCCCCGACCGGGCCACCGCCCGGGCCACGGAGAGGATGGCGGCCACCCCCCCCTTCATGTCGCAGCTCCCCCTCCCCTGGATGCGTCCACCCTGGAGGACGGGATCGAAGGGAGGAATGGACATTCCGGAGACCCCCACCGTGTCCAGGTGACCGTTGAGGATGAGGGAGGGAGCGCCCTCCCCCACCCGGGCCACCACATTGGTGCGGCCGGACGCCCACGAGGAGAGATCCACCTCGAGTCCCCACCCGGTCAGGAGCCCCGCGCAGAGGTGAGCCGCCGCCTCCTCCCCCGATCCGCCCTCCTCCAGGTCGGGGTTCACGGAGGGGATGGCCACCAGGGCCCGGGTCAGGGCCACCACGTCGGCGGTGAGGAGATGTCCGGGGGGAGCGGGGAAGGGAGGGCGGGGTGGCGTCACGGGGGAGGATCGGTCAGGGAAGTCTCCGAAATCCGCGACTGGACCTGCGGATTTCGGGGCCCAGGGGGTCCGGCTCGACCCTTCGGGGCCGGAAGGCCCGGGGCCCGAAGGCCGGGGGACTCACGGAACGGGGCGGGAAGGATCCCCGCCTGAAAAATGGGCACGAATCATGCGGTCTTGGGGGTCGTCCCCCTCCCCCCGACCCGCGACCGGAGGCCCCCATGCGCGCCACCCACACCCTTCCCATCCTGGGA
>JBJHCB010000250.1:0-4296 GCA_050485805.1 Gemmatimonadota bacterium
GGACATCCTCACCGTCATCGGAAGGAGGGCCCCCTGGACCCGGGTGGTGCTCCGGGGAGCCCGGGTACAGGGGGAGGGGGCGGCGGCGGAGATCGCCCGGGCGGTGCAGGTCCTGGGAGAGAGCGGAGAGGTGGACCTCCTCATCGTGGGGCGGGGCGGGGGATCCGTGGAGGACCTGTGGGCCTTCAATGAGGAAGCGGTGGCCCGAGCCATCGCCCTGGCCCCCGTCCCGGTGATCTCCGCCGTGGGTCACGAGGTGGATGTCACCATCTCCGACCTGGTGGCGGATCTCCGGGCCCCGACCCCCTCCGCGGCGGCGGAAGCGGCGGTCCACGACGGCCGGGCCCTCCGGGAGTTGCTGGGGGTGGTCCGACCCCGCCTGGCCCGGGGACTCCGGGGGCAGGTGGACCGGCGGCGGCATCGCCTCGAGCGGGGGAGCGCCCGTCTTTCCGGGACCATGGAGCGCCTTCTCCTCCCCCGGCGGCAGGTGCTGGAGCGCCGCGGGGAGCGGCTGGCCCCCGCCCTCCTCCGCCTTCTCCACGAGCGGCGGGGGATCCTGGGGCGAGTGGGGGAGCGCCTGGAGCGGGGGATGCGATGGGGGATCCAGCATCGGCGCGAACTCCTGGCCCGGGCGGCGGCGCGGGTGGACGCCCTCTCTCCCCTCTCCACCCTCCGGCGGGGGTACGCCGTGCCCCTGGGACCCGCGGGGATCGTCCTCCGTAGGGCCGCGGACTTCCGCACGCATCCCGCCTTCACGCTCCGGGTGGTGGATGGGCGCGTCGACTGCGAGATCCGGGGCGTCCACGAGGTGGACCCGGAGGTGGCCGATGCGGGAGGAGGCCCGGGCGCGCCGGGGACGCAACCCGAGGAACCAGGGAGGACCTTCAATGGAGGACGGGATGGATGACGGGATGACGGAACGGAGCGAGGACGAGGGGTCCGCCGGGGCGGAAGCCGTGGACGCCGCCGCCGGGGAGCCCGGGGAGCCTGGAGATACCGGGCTCGGGGAGGCGCACACCCTGGAGGATCGCCTGCGCCGGCTGGACCGGATCGTGGCGGAGCTGGAAGGGGGGGAGGTGCCCCTGGAGCAGGGGCTCGCCCTCTTCGAGGAGGGGGTGGGGCACATCCGGGAGGCGGAGGCTCTCCTGGCCCGGGCCGAGCTCCGGGTGGAGGAGCTGGTGGGAGAGGGGGAGGCCGCCCGGACCCGTCCCTTCGAGGGAGAGGCGGAGGGGTGACGGGGTCGTCCGCGACCCTGGAGGCCACCCTGGTGGAGGAGGGCGCTGCGGTGGAGGCCGCCCTGGGAAGGGCCCTGGACCACCTCTTGGCCCTCCTCCCGGAGGCGGTGGCGGACCCGGTCCGCCACGGGGTGCTCACCGGGGGGAAGCGCCTCCGTCCCATCCTCTGCGTGGTGGCCTGGCGGGCCTGCGGGGGGGAGGGAGCGGCCGGTGGGGACGCCATCCACGACCTGGCGGCGGCGCTGGAGATGATCCACGCCTATTCCCTGATGCACGACGACCTTCCGTGCATGGACGACGCCCCCCTCCGGCGGGGGAAGGCCACCCCCCACACCCTGTTCGGGGAGGCAGCCACGGCGAGGGGGGGAGCGGTCCTCATCCCCGCTGCCGGACTGCAGCTCCTCCGGGGTGCCCAGGGGCTGGGCGTGGACCCGGCCACCACCGCGGAGCTGCTCCGGGTCCTGGCCCGGGCCGCCGGGGGCGGGGGGATGGTGGGGGGACAGGCGTTGGATCTGGAGGGGGAGGGCCGGGCCCTGGCCCGGGACGAGCTGGACGGCCTCCATGGCAAGAAGACCGGGGCTCTCCTGGAGGCCTCCCTGGAACTGGGCGCGGTGGCGGCCGGGGCCGAGCCTTCGCAGCGGGAAGCCCTGGCCCGATACGGGCGGGCCATCGGCCTCGCCTTCCAGATCGCCGACGATATCCTGGATGCCACCGCCACCTCCGATGTCCTGGGGAAGGCCCCCTCGGACCAGGAGCTGGCCAAGTCCACCTACGTGGCCCTCCTGGGGGTGGAGGGCGCCCGGAGCGAGGCCATCGCCCGGGTGGAGGAGGCCCGGGAGGCCCTGCGGGGCGCCGGGTTCGAACCGGCTCCGGCGGCGGTGCTGGAGGCGCTGGCCCGGTACGTGGTGGAGCGGGATCGGTAGGACGAACCGGGGGTAACCGGACCGGACATGGCGCCGAGGAGGTTCCGCCCCGGGGGCGGATCGGGATACCTTGGAGCGCTGCACCCGTCGCCGCGTGGGCGACCGGGTCCCGACCCCACCCAGGACCTCCCTCCCAAGGAGACGACGGTGTCCCTTCTCGACGACGTGATCTGGCCCGCCGACCTGCGGCGACTCCCCCCCGAGGATCTTCCCCGCCTGGCCCGGGAGGTCCGGGATCGGCACATCGACGTGGTGTCCCAGATCGGGGGGCACTTCGGGGCCAGTCTCGGGGTGGCGGACCTCACGGTGGCCCTCCACTACGTCTTCGAGACCCCCAGGGATCGCCTGGTCTGGGACACCGGTCACCAGGGGTACATCCACAAGATCCTCACCGGACGCAACCAGCGCTTCCCCAGCATCCGGCAGCACGGGGGGCTGGCCCCCTTCCTCCGTCGTGCCGAGTCGGAGTACGACACCTTCGGGGCGGGGCACGCGGCCACGTCCATCTCCGCGGCGCTGGGGATGGCCGCCGCCCGGGACCTCCAGGGGGGCACCGAGAAGGTGGTGGCCATCATCGGGGACGGCTCCATGAGCTGCGGGCTGGCCTACGAGGCCCTGAACAACGCCGGTCACACGGACCGGGACTTCATCGTCGTCCTGAACGACAACGACATGTCCATCGCCCCCAACGTGGGGGCCATGAACCAGTACCTCACCGGAGTGCTCACGAACCCCGTCTACAACCGGGTCCGCGACGAGGTGAAGGGGCTCCTCCGGAAGGGGCCCCGGAGCGTCACCGGGGTCATGGAATCGCTGGCGGGACGGGTGGAGGAGAGCGTGAAGCATCTCCTGGTCCCGGGAATGCTCTTCGAGGAGCTGGGCTTCAACTACGTGGGCCCCGTGGATGGCCACGACCTGGAGAAGCTGGTGGACACCTTCCGGCGGGTGAAGGAGATGCGGGGACCCATCCTGGTCCACGTGGTGACCCAGAAGGGGAAGGGGTACGGGCCCGCGGAGGAGGACCCGGTGAAGTGGCACGCCGCCTCCCCCTTCGACAAGCTCTCCGGGGTGGGGAAGAAGAAGGCCGGCGGGCTCCCCCGCTACCAGGCGGTCTTCGGCGAGGGCCTCACGGAGCTGGGGCGCGAGGACTCCCGGGTGGTGGCCATCACCGCCGCCATGCCCGGGGGAACCAGCTCCTCCATCTTCCAGAAGGCCTTCCCGGACCGCCATTTCGACGTGGGGATCGCCGAGGGGCACGCCGTCACCTTCGCTGCGGGGCTGGCCACCCGGGGGATCCGGCCGGTGGTGGCCATCTACTCCACCTTCCTGCAGCGGGGCTACGACTCCATCATCCATGACGTGGCGCTGCAGGATCTTCCCGTGGTCTTCTGCATGGACCGGGCGGGGATCGCCGGAGAGGACGGCCCCACCCACCACGGCGCCTTCGACATCAACTACATGCTGGCGGTGCCGGGGATGACGGTCACCGCCCCCCGGGACGGATCCCAGATGCTGGCCCTCCTCCGCCTGGGGGTGGCCCACGAATCGGGGCCCTTCTCCGTCCGCTACCCCCGGGACAGCGTGCCCGCGGAGGTGCCGGCCCTCGCCGACATCCCCCCCGTCCGCTACGGCAGCTGGGAGATCCTCCGGGAGGGTGGGGATCTGGCCATCCTGGCGGTGGGCACCATGGTGGGAAGCTCCCTGGCGGCGGCGGAGTCCCTGGCGGCCGAGGGGGTGGAGGCCACGGTGGTGGACTGCCGGTTCCTGAAGCCCTATGACCGGGAGGTCCTGGGGCGCGTCCTGGCGGAGCACCGGGTGGTCCTCACCGTGGAGGAAGGGGCGGTGGCCAACGGGTTCGGGGCCTTCCTGGCCCGGGAGATCGCGGATGACCCGGGCCTTCCCGGACCGGATGTGTACGGGACCCTGGGCATCCCGGATCGCTTCGTGGACCACGGGCCCCGGAAGGTCCTCCTGGGGGAGCTGGGTCTCGACCCCGACGGGATCGCCTCCCGGGTCCGGGCGCTCCTGGACTCGGAGCGCCGTCGCGGGGCCGGGATCCCCGCCGGGGAGCCCGTGTGACCCCCAACGGGGACCGACTGGCCCCCGGCGCGGTGCGGCGGGTCGGGGTGGTGGGGCGC
>JBJHCB010000251.1:0-4283 GCA_050485805.1 Gemmatimonadota bacterium
TGCACCCCCCACCAGTTCGGAGACATGGGCGATGCGCTCCCGGCGTCCGAAGCGCTCCAACTCCTTGATTACCCGACCCGCGGACCGGGGATCCCAGAAGGAGGCGGTCCCCACCTGCACCAGGGAGGCCCCCGCCAGGAAGTACTGCACCGCATCCTCCCCCCCGGCGATCCCGCCCACCCCCACCAGGGGAAGGCCCGTGGACCGGCGGGCCCGCCAGACGGCGTGCACGCCCACCGCCCGGAGGGCCGGGCCGCTCACCCCCCCGGCTCCCGCCCCCAGGGCCGGTCGGCGGCTCCGGGGATCCAGGATGAGGCCCGGGAGGGTGTTCACCAGGGTGAGGCCATCGGCTCCGGCTTCCTCCGCCGCCCGGGCCACCGGCCCCAGATCGGGGGTGTTGGGGGCGAGCTTCACCAGGAGGGGGCGGGAGGTGAGGGCCCGCACCCCGGCCACCACCTGGCTCAGGGCCTCGGGGTCCAGGGCGAAGGGAAGGCCCCCCATCCGGGTGTCGTTGGGGCAGGAGAGGTTCAACTCGAACCCCAGGAACCCGTCGGCGTCGTCCAGGAGGCGGACGATCTCGAGGTACTCCCGGGGGGTGTGGCCGGCCACGCTCACGAAGACCCGCATTCCCCCCAGATTCTCCCGGATCCACGGGAGCTTCGTCCGGCGCACCTCCCGGGCTCCGGGATTGGCCAGACCGATGGAGTTCACCATCCCCGCCCGGAACTCGGCCACCCGGGGGGCCGGATTCCCGCTCCTGGGCTCCAGGGTGACGGACTTCGTCACCAGGCCCCCCAGCTTCGCCAGAGGGGTGACCTCCGCCACATCCTCCCCGAAGCCGCAGGTCCCCGCCGCCAGGAGCACCGGATTCCGGAAGGAGACTCCGAAGAGGGACTGCTCCATCCTCACCGGTACGCGCTCCCGGCGGGGTAGCGCTGGAAGAACGTGCGGATGGCCCGGGACAGGGCCTCGGCGGTGTCCTGGTGGAACTCCGGACGGGTGAGGAGCCGCTCCTCCTCCCGGTGGGTCAGGAACCCCACCTCCACCAGGACCGAGGGCATGAGGGCGTTGGTGATGACGGCGAAGGGGCCCTGCTTCACCCCCCGGTCCGGTCCGGGGTGGAAGCTCCCGAGCTCCTGTTGCACCAGGTCGGCGAAGAGGGCGGACCAGTGCTGGTGATCGAAGGTGCGCAGATCCCGGAGGATCCCGGCCAGGAGGGGGTCGTCCCCGGGAGGCGGCCGGTCCTCCCCCCCGTCCCGGTAGAGGGGGGCGTTCTCCGCCGCCGCCACCCTGCGCTCGTGCTCCGTGCGCGCCTCCGAGAGGAAGTAGGTCTCGAACCCGCGGACATCGGGGCGTCCCGGGAGGGCGTTGGCGTGGATGGAGACGAAGACCCCCGGTCGATCCCCCTTCCACCGCGTGGCCCGCTCCCCCCGCTCCCAGATGGGGACCTGCATGTCCGCGTCCCGGGTGAGATGGACCTCCACGTCCGGGTCCTGGGCGAGGACCCGGGCCAGGGCCAGCCCCACCGCCAGGGCCACATCCTTCTCCCGGGTCCCCCCCGGACCCACCGCCCCGGGGTCGTCTCCACCGTGGCCGGGGTCGATGACCACCACCCGGGGAGCCCGCGCCGGGCGCTCGTCCGCCGGGGGGTCCCGGGGGAGGGAGGGGGGAGGGCCATGGGCGGAGGGAGGCGGCGAAGGGAGCGCCGCGCTGGGCCCCTCGGCCACCCGGAGGATCCGCCGGTCCCCGTCCCATGAATAGGCCCGGGGAAGGAGCCCGGGAAAGAGATCGACCAGGAGCTGGAGGGGGACGTGGAGCTCCCCGTCGAAGCGGTAGGCGGGCTCGGCCATCTGGAAGGGATCGCCATCCCAGAGGAGGTACGGGGACCCCGGCAGGAAGACGAGCTCCATCCCGGTCCGATGTCGGAGGACCACCTCCCGGCCCCGGTCGTGCGCACTCCAGCCCAGGGGAAGGAGGGTGCCCGCGGAGAGGGCCGGATACCCCCTATGCGTCGCCACCGGAAGGGTCGCCCCCTCGGCTCCGGCGAAGCTGACGGAGAGGGTCCGGGGAGCCTGGGCCGTGAGGGGGGGCGGTCCCCCCAGGGGGACGAGGACCAGGAGGACCGCGGAGAGGAGGATCGGGAACCCACCGGTCCGTCGACCCCCCGCCGTCGGCCTCCTCACCGTGCCCCCATGGCCCGCCGGGCCTCCCGCTCCTGGTCCCGCTTCTTCAGCGCCTCGCGCTTGTCGTGGAGCTGCTTCCCCCGGGCGAGGGCCAGGCGGACCTTGGCATACCCACGGTGGAAGTGGATCTCCAGGGGGACCAGGGTGAGGCCCTTCTCCTCCACCTTCCCGATGAGCTTCCGGATCTCGTGGCGGTGGAGGAGGAGCTTGCGGGGTCGGAGGGGGTCGTGGTTCTGGCGGTTGGCCTGCAGGTAGGGGGCGATGTGGAGGCTGTGGAGCCAGACCTCCGCATCCTCCACCCGGGCGAAGGCGTCCTGGAAGCTGACCTTCCCCTCGCGGAGTGACTTCACCTCCGACCCGGTGAGGGCGATGCCGGCCTCCCACTCGTCCAGGATGTGGTACTCGTGCCGAGCCTTCCGGTTGGTGGCCACCACCTTCCGGCCTCCCTGGGGAGTCCCCATGGATCCGCCCCGGATCAGTAGATCAGGACCGGCGTCCCCACCTGCACCCGGTGGTAGAGCTGCCGGGCGGCTTCATTGGTGAGCCGGATGCAGCCGTGGGACACCCGCCGCGCTTCGGGATCGGGATTCAGGAGGAGGTCGGGGCGGTCCGTGCCGTGGATGGCGATCCCGTCCCCCAGGAAGAGGGCCGTGGTCCCCAGGGTGCCCCGGATGAAGCGGGAGGGGTGGTCGTGGGCCGGGATGGGGATGTTCCGCTGGACGTAGTACCAGTCCGGCGCCTGCCAGACCGGGTCCTTCTCCTTGCGCAACACCTGGAACATCCCGATGGGGGTGGTGAAGGTCCACTCCCGACCCTGCCCCTGCAGCTGGAATCCGTGCCCGGTCCCGGCCGGGGCGGACCAGACCACCTCGGTGCCCTCCATGAGGAAGACCCGGTTCTCGGCGATGTGCACCACCACGTAGGGTCCGTCGTGATCCACCAGCGGGCGATCCACCACCATCTCCCGCTCCAGGGAACGCCCGGCGTACACCACCCCGTCCCCTGCGTCCAGGAGCCCCGCCGAGATCCCGTTTCCACCAAAGGGGGCCGGGGCCTGGGCGGCGGCCGGGGCCGCCGCGGAGAGACCCACCAGCAGGAGGAAGATCGCTCCGGGAAGCACCGTCCCCACCCTCGCCACTCGTTCGCGCGCCGTCATCCGTGCCTCCCACCTCACTTCGTAGGTCCGGGCCACGATGCCTCCCAGGATGAACACCACCGCACTGTAATAGATCCAGAAGAAGAGGACCGCCCCCACCGCCAGTCCACCGTAGGCGTTGGAGTAGTCCGCCACCGAGGTGACGTACCAGGCGAAGGCCTCCTTCAGGACCTCGAACCCCAGCGCGGAGAAGGTAGCACCTGCCACCGCGACGTGAAACTCCACCCTTCGGGCCGGGACGTAGCGATACAGGAGGAGGAAGAGGATCCAGGCGGAGGCGAAGGAGAGCCCGTAACCCACGACGGTCTGGAAGAGCCCGGTGACGAAGCCGTCCCCGCCCAGGAAGACGGTACCCAGCGCTTCGAAGGCCCGTACCGTCACGGTGACGGCGAAGTTGAGGAGGATGAGGACGCCGGCCACCAGCACCACGGCGAAGTCGAAGAGCTTCCCCCGGATGAGTCCCCGCTCCTCCTCCAGGTCGAAGAGATTCCGGAGGACCACCCGGATGGAGCCCACCAGGCGGGTGGCGATCCAGGCCAGGATCACCGCCCCGATGACCGAGAAGCCCGCCCGCTCGGCCACCAGCCCATCCAGGACCCGGTTCACCATGTCCCGGAGCCCCACGTCTCCGGTGGCGGGCAGGTACCCCAGGACCACCTCCACCACCTCCGGCCCCACCGCGCCGAAGCGCGCCGTCACCAGGAACCCCGTGATCCCCGCCGTGAGGAGGAGGAGGGGAATGACGGCCACCAGGACGTTGAAGGTGATGGCCCCGGCCAGGAAGAAGAGATCGCTCTTCTCGAGGCGCCGACCGAACTCCTTCAGGAAGGCCCGGATCTCCCCCGGGATGGTGAGGAGACCCGGGGGAGGGGTGCCGCTCCCGCCCTCCCCGTCGCCGGCCTCCATGCTCCCTCCAGCGCCGGCGTGGGAGGAGGGGCTCAGTC
>JBJHCB010000252.1:0-4251 GCA_050485805.1 Gemmatimonadota bacterium
CTTCCGGAGGGCCCGGTACCACTGCTCGCCCCCTTCGAGGGGCGTCCGGTAGTCGTTGATGGAATGGATGATGAGGGTGGGGGTCTCGACCCGGTCCGCCCAGACGATGGGCGAGAGCATCATGGCCAGGTTGTAGCTCCCCACCTCGGTGGAGCCGAAGGGCCAGGGCATCCCCCCGAACTCCGCCTCCACCAGCCCGGAGGCATCCGACACCCCATAGAAGGAGAGCCAGTTGGTGATCCCCCGGGCGGTGAGGGCCGTCCGGAAGCGGTGGTCGTGGGCCGTGATCCAGCTGGTCATGAACCCCCCGTAGGAACCCCCGGTGACCCCCATCCGCTCCGGGTCCACGAGCCCCCGCTCCACCACGACGTCCACCGCCTGCAGGATGTCCTTCATGTCGTCGATCCCCCACGCCCGCAGGGTGGAGAACTGGAAGTCCATTCCGTAGCCCGAGGAGCCCCGGGGATTCGGGTAGAGGACGAACATCCCCTCCGCCGCCAGCATCTGGAACTCGTGGAACCAGGTCTCGGCGTAGCGGGAGTGGGGACCTCCGTGGATGGAAAGGACCAGCGGGTAGGTAAGGTTCGGATCGTAGTCCGCCGGGTACATGAGCCACGCCTCCACCTCGAATCGCTCACCGTCGGGCGCGTCGTTGGCCAGCATGTACTCCACCCCCCGCTCCGGGAGCTGGTCCAACCAGTCCCGGTGGTGGGGGACCCCGGAGTAGGTGATGAGCTCGGTCCGGGAGAGGCGAACCCCGGAGAGCCACTTCTCGTTCACCTCCGTCACCTGCTGCTCCCCCGAGCCGTCCACGGACGCCACGAAGGCCTCCCAAGGCCGCTCCGCCGTGCTCTTCACGTAGGCGATGCGGCGCATGTCGGAGTCAAAGGTGAAGCCGTTGAAGGTGTGCCGCCCGGAGGTGACCTCCTCCACGGGCCCGCCGGCCGCCGGGACCCGGACGAGCTGGTCCTCTCCCCGGATGGCCGAGACCCAGAACAGGTGGTCCCCGTCGGCGGACCAACGCAGCTCGCCGATGGAGTAGACCCAGTCCTCTCTGGCCAGCTCCCCCAGGACCTCCCCGGAAGTCACCGACACCAGCCGGACGTAGGGGTCCGTCCGGGGGGCGTCGGTGAGGACGAACGCCAGCGTCCGGTTGTCGGGGGAGAGGGTGACGCTCCGGACCTGCCCCTGGACCTGGTGGAGCTTCTGCGCGTCCCCACCTCCCGAGGGGATGCGGTACACCCCCGTTTCCGGGAAGGGTGCCGGCTCCCCCGCGGGGCGGTCCTCGTCCTCCTCGATCCCGTCCCGCTCCGTCAGGTTCACCGTGTAGAGGATCCACTCCCCGCCCCGGGAGAAGCCCTCGAACCGCTTCTCCGTCTCATCGAAGGTGAGCTGACGGGGCTCCTCGCCCTCGGCCAGACCCTCCGCCGGCACGCGGAAGAACTGGGTGAAGCTCCCCTCGGGCCGGGCGTTGGGCGGCCACTGTCCCGGAGGGATGAAGGCCAGGGTACCGTCCCTCTTGTACACATCGTGGGTGATGACGTAGACGTCCCGGTTGCGCTCCTCCTCGGTACGCCCCCGCGTCTCGGGGTGGGAGGGGCCGGTGAGGGCCGGGGTGCCCGACGGCCAGGGGCGGCGCTCCGCCCGCTCCTCTTCGGGCTCCTCCCCGTCGGGGTGGACCGGGCGGGTGACCAGGGCCCAGTCCCCGGAGGGATGGAAGGTGAAGCTCCCGGTGAGCCCCGGGACCCGGTACGCCTCGCCCCCGGGCTCGGTGAAGTTGAGGAAGTGCGTCCCCCGCTCGCCCCCCCGGGTGGTGGTGAAGTGGACCCGCCGGCCGTCCGGGGTCCATCCCGGACTCGTGGAGTTCACCCCCCGGGTGGAGAGACGCTGCGTCCGCCCGGCGTCCAGATCCGCCCACCAGATATGGGTGATGCGGTCGTTCGTCTCCTGCCGCACGGTCTCCACCTCGTACAGGAGATGGCGGCCGTCGGGGGAGAGGGCCGGGTTCCCGAGGCGCTCCACCCGGTAGTAGTCCTCGGGTTCGATGAGACGGGTCTCCTGGGCCAGCCCCGGGAGGGGGGTGGCCAGGATGAGGGTCAGTCCCAGGAGGAGGGTGCGCATGGGGTCTGTCCTGCGGAGGTGAGCGAGGGTCCTGTGACGAATTGTATCCGGGGGTGTCGAAGGGGGTCAACGAACGCCCCTGGGCTCATCCAAAGAGGGAGCCCTGCACGGGGGGAGGATCGGGACCGGGAGGCGCCAGGCAGCCCGGATCATCGTTCCGAGGGGAGTTCACCCGGGTGGACACCGGGTCGACGGCGAGGGGTTCGTCCATGTCCTCGTCGCCTCGGGGATCCAGGAGGAGGCCCCGGAGATCGGGGAGGGAGGTCTCGGGATCGAGCCAGCGTCCCCGGTCCCCCCCCGGGATGAGCACCGGCATCCGGTGGTGGATTTCGCGGATGGAGGGGAAGGCCTCGCGGGTGAGGATCGTGAAGCTTTCCACCCCTTCCCGCCCTTCCTGCGAGGTTCCCTCCCACCGGCCCCAGAGCCCCGCGAAGGTGAAGGGCGCGCCGGAGGCCAGGCGGATCCGGACCGGGATCTTCCTCCCATCCTCCTCCACCCACTCGTAGAAGCCGTCGGCGGGAACCAGGCAGCGACGCCGGCGGAAGGGCTCCCGGAACGAGGGTTTCTCGTGGGCGGATTCGGCCCGGGCGTTGATCATCCGGTTCCCCACGGCGGGGTCGTCGGCCCATGGGGGGATGAGCCCCCAGCGCATCACCGCTCCCCGCGGACCGTCCGGAGCACCCAGGATCACCGGCACTTCCTGGGTCGGGGCCACGTTGTACCGGGGCCGCTCCAGGAGGAGGTCCGGGACCCCCAGGGCCACCTGGAGGGCCTCCTGCTCCTGCGTAAGGGTGTACCGTCCACACATGAAGGGAAGCTCGGGTGAAGGCGGACGGAGGGGAAGACCGGAACGGGATCCCGTCGAGGCCGGTAGAGGTTGTCCAGGATCCCCGGCGGCGGGGGCGGACCCTCCCCCCTCGGGCTCCGATCCTGTGCCGACCCTTCCTCCCTCCCGCCCACCCCCCGTGTCCCACTCCCCCCCTCCCCACGACGCCCCTCCACCCGCTCCCTGTGGGTGGGGGCCGGGGGCACGGGGGTCCGCCGGGAGAGTGGGTGGCCGGCCCACGGTCCCGGCAAGGGGCCCGGCAAGGGGCCCGGCGGCGCTGCCGGCTGTGGGCCTCGTGCTGGCCCTGGGGATCGCTCCCCTGGTGCAGACGGGGAGCGCCGCAGAGGCTCCCCCCCTCCGCGGGGAAACCCACCCCCGCCCCGAAGACACGCCCCCGGGCCTGGAGGAGCTCCCGGGGGTGCTCCCGGAGCCGCTCACAGGGCCCCTCACACCCGGGATTCCCTCCGACACCCTCCCGTGGGATGCCACGCGACTCGAAGCGGGGGTTCGGCGCTACGAGCTCTTCGTCCAGGGCAATCCCCTGGGGGCCGTGGAGTACCGCCTTGAGCGGCAGGGGGAGGAGTGGGTGGCCACGACCACCATCACCGCCCTGGCGGGGCAACAACAGACGGTCCTCCGTTTCGGAGCCGGGGACCTCTCACCCCGTGGGCTCCGGCAGGACCGGGGGTCGGGCCCCCTGGCCATCTCCGTGGACCTCGCGGTGGAGGGGGACCGGATCCGGGGGGTCGTGGAGGTACCCCCCGGCATGGGGGAGAGCCGGCGCTGGGACGAGCCGTTGCCGCCCGGTGTCCTCCTTCCCGGGATGGAGGAATACGCCTTGGCCGTGGCTCCCCTGGGGGAGGGATCCCGCCTCTCGGTTCCCTACCTGGACGTCACGGACGGGTCGGTGGTGACCCTGGAGGCCAGGGTGGAGGGAGAGGAGGTCATCCAGGTCTCAGGGGGGGAGTTCCGGACGTGGCGGGTCCGGGTCTCTGGGGGAGAGGCGCCCCTGACCCTCTTTCTCCGGACCGAGCCTCCCCACATCCTGGTTCGGCAGGAGTTCTGGGGCCAACCCATGCGCCTCGACCTCTCGGGGATGGCACCCCTGCCCTGAGCCCAGGGGTCATGCCCCCCGGGACCGGACTACCCGCCCCCACCCCCACGGGGAGGTGGCCCCCCCCGGTTCCCCGCGGCAGGAGGACCGCCCCGGCTATTCGCCGGTCTCGAGGGAGCGGCCGACGGGCGGGAGGAGGCCTGGGCGGGCCGGGCCTGGGGGGCAGGAGCGGCCCGGGATGGGGCAGGAG
>JBJHCB010000253.1:0-4246 GCA_050485805.1 Gemmatimonadota bacterium
ACCCATCGACCTGAGCGGCCTCCGCCTCACGGCGGGCCTCTCGGTGCGTTTCTGATCAGGAGAGAACCATGCGACGCGTGATTGCACACGGACGCCTTCCGGCCGTTGCGGCGGCCCTCGCCCTGGTGGCCCTGGCACCCGTCCCCGCCGTGGCGGGGATGGACCAGGCCGCCATCGACCGGGCCGCCGAGGACACCCGCTGGCTCCCCTGGCTGGGGTGCTGGGAGGCTGCCGGAGAGCCGGGCGAGGAGGGCTCCGAGCTCCTGGTCTGCATCGAGGCCCTGGACGACGGGGTGGAGATCTCCACCCTTGCGGACGGGGAGATCATGGGGACGGAGTGGATCCGGGCCGACGGCCGGTCCCAGCCCGCCCTGGAGGGAGGGTGTGAGGGAACCCGGGAGGCCCGGTGGTCCGCTGACCAGCGACGGGTCTACATCCTCTCGGAGCTGAGTTGCGCCGAGGGGGTGGACCGGGCCACCTCCGGCGTTCTGGCCATCACCGGAGACGGGCAGTACTGGACGGAGATCCATACGGTCCGCTCGGGAGAGCGGGACCCGGTCCTGGCCGTCCGCTCCTTCCAGCCCGCCGCGCCGGCCACCCTGGCCCGGCACGACCACCTCCTGCCCGAGTCGGTGACCGGCCGGGAACTGGCCATCCGGACCTCCCGGATGGCGGCCTCCTCTCCCCTGGGCATCCGGGACGTGGAGGAGGCGGTGGCCCTGGGCGGCGGAGAGCTGGCCTCGGCTCTGGTCCTGGAGATGGGGCACGGGTTCGACCTGGATGCCCGGACGCTCCGTGCCCTGGTGGGCGCCGGGGTACCGGAAGAGGTCCTGGACATGATGGTGGCCGTGACCTGGCCCGAGCGGTTCCAGGTGGATGCGGGGCAGGCGGAGTTGGATGCCCGCACCGCCGCCCGGGACGACGGGCGGGCCTACCGTCCGTGGCCCGGACCCGCCGTGGCGTGGGGGTACGGGAGCTCCTTCCGGTCGTGCCGCTTCGGGGTCCGTTACTGCTATGACCCCTTCTACCACGGCCTGTACTCCTGGGGCTATCCGTACGGTGGGGGTCACTGGGGGCCGGGATGGTTCCCCGGGAACATCCGCTATGTGTACGTGACCCCCCCCACGGTGCGGGATCGCGGAGCCGTCTCCCCCGGAGGCTATACGGCCCCGGCGAACGCGGGCCGGACCGCCCGCCCGGGTCGGGCCGGGGCCGCGCCGCCCCCGCCCTCCACACAGCAGTCTCCCCGCCCCACCCGGAACGACACCCCGTCGGCCGGCTCCGGTGGGAACCGGGTCACCCCGTCGGGGGGCCACACCTCCGGAGGTTCCAACGACCGCCGTCCGGCCCGCCCCCGGGGGGGTGGGGACGGGAGCTGACCCGGGTCCCGGGACCGTTCCGGGCCCGGCCCCTTGAAGGGGGGAGCGCCTTGTCTCCGGCGCTCCCCCCTTCGTACGTTCCCCGGCTCCACCCCCCCATCGACCCCAACGGCACCGCCGTGGAGCCCCCATGACCCTGGCCACCCCGTCGTCTCCCCGTACCGCTCGCCGGACCTGGGGCTTCTCCGAGTCCGTCATCCGGGAGATGACCCGGGTGGCCCGGGCCCACGACGCCATCAACCTGGGGCAGGGGTTCCCCGACTTCCCCGCCCCCGACCTCCTCAAGGAGGCGGCGTGCCAGGCGATCCGGGCCGACGTGAACCAGTACGCGGTCACCTGGGGAGCGCCCCGCCTCCGTGCGGCGCTGGAGGAGAAGTACCGCCGCGTGTACGGAATGGAGGTGGAGGGAGACCGGGAGATCACCGTCACCTGCGGCGCCACCGAGGCCATGGCCGCCGTCCTCCTGGCGGTGGTGAACCCCGGAGAAGAGGTCATCGTCCCGGTGCCCTTCTACGAGAACTACGGCCCCGACGCCGTCTTGTGCGACGCGACCCCCGTCCACCTCCCCCTGGAGGCGCCCCACTTCCGCCTGGACCCGGACCACCTCCGGAGCCTGGTGACGGATCGGACCCGGGCCATCATCCTGAACACCCCCAACAACCCCACGGGTCGGGTCTTCAGCCGG
The DNA here is from genome assembly GCA_050485805.1 of Gemmatimonadota bacterium. Classification (GTDB taxonomy): domain Bacteria; phylum Gemmatimonadota; class Gemmatimonadetes; order Longimicrobiales; family Gaopeijiaceae; genus T3Sed10-66. The sequence continues at coordinate 2,065 of JBJHCB010000253.1, forward strand.
GAGGAGCTGGAGGGGGTGGCGGCGGTGGCCCGGGAGCGGGACCTCCTGGTGGTCACCGACGAGATCTACGAGCACATCCTCTACGAAGGGGAGCACATCCCCATCGCGACACTGGAGGGGATGCGGGACCGGACCATCACGGTGAGCGGCCTCTCCAAGACCTTCAGCATCACCGGCTGGCGGGTGGGGACCATCGTCGCCCCCCCCGACCTCACGGCGGCGATCCGGAAGGTGCACGACTTCCTCACGGTGGGGGCCCCTGCTCCCCTTCAGGAGGCCTGCGCCGTGGGGCTCGAGTCCCTGGGCGACGACTACTATCGGGACATGGTGGAGAAGTACCGGGAGCGCCGCGCCATCCTTCTGGACGGGCTCCGGACCGCCGGATTCCGCTGCGAGCCGCCGGAGGGAGCCTACTACATCCTGGCCGACTTCTCCGACCTCTCCCCCCTGGACGACGTGGAGTTCTCGCTCCGTCTCACCCGGGAGGCTGGGGTCACCCCCGTCCCCGCCTCCTCCTTCTTCCACGAAGCCCACCTGGGTCGGAAGCTGGTGCGCTTCGTCTTCTGCAAGGAGACGGCGACCCTCGAGGCCGCCGCCGAGCGGCTGCGGGCGTTTGCCAACGCCGGGAGTTGAGGCCGAAATTCCTGCTGGCGCTCCCTGCGGGGAGGCGGTAACGTCCCCCCCACTGCCCCGTTCCGGGACCCCTGCGCCCGGAGCCCGTCCCACCCCGCACGGACCTGGCCATGACTCGAACCCGGCAAGCCCGGGGGGCCCGTGGGCGCTCGGCCCTCTCGGCCCTCCTGACTCCCCTCCGCTGCACCCCCTCCCCCTTCTTCCCCTCCCTCCGCGGGCTGGCGCTTCCGGCCCTTCTCCTCCCCCTGGCCTGGACCCTCCCCGCTCCGGCTGCGGCCCAGACCGCTGACAGCTGGGAGTGGCGGACCTGGGGAGCCGACGAGGGGAGCACCCGGTACGCTCCCCTGGACCAGATCCACGCCGGCAACTTCGAGAGTCTGCAGGTGGCTTGGCGCTGGCAGGCCGCCAACTTCGGTCCCGAACCCGACTTCGTCTACCGGGCCACCCCCATCTACGTGAACGGGCGGCTCTACACCGTGGCGGGAACCCGGAGGACGGTGGCCTCCATCGACCCCGCCACCGGCGAGACGTACTGGATCTGGCGGATGCCCGACAACCCCCGCTGGGCGGCCTCGGCCAGGCAGAACTACGGGAAGTCGGTGGTCTACGAGGAGGTGGACGGGAGGGGACGGATCATCGTCACGACGCCAGGTTTCTTCATGGCCGCCCTGGACGCCGAGACGGGACGTCCCATCGAGGGCTTCGGGCCCGACGGCACAGGGGTGGTGGACATGCTGGCCTACATGGGCGTCCCCTATGATCCCTGGGAGGGGCCGGAGGTGGGGCAGATCACCACCAGCGCCGCCCCCATCGTGGTGGACGGGGTCATCGTGGTCCCCAACACCGGGGAGCAGGGCTATTTCCAGATCGAGAAGGAGGACGTCCCCAACCACATCCTGGGCTTCGACGTCCGGACCGGGGAGTTCCTGTGGCGCTTCAACGTCATCCCCCGCCCCGGGGAGTATGGCCATGAGACCTGGGAGGACGGCTCCTGGGAATACACCGGGAACGTGGGCTCCTGGGCCCCCATCTCCGCCGACCTGGAGCGGGGGATCGTCTACCTGGTGACCAAGGCCGGCACCAACGACTACTACGGGGGGCACCGCCCCGGAGACGCCCTCTTCGGCACCAGCATCCTGGCCCTGGACCCCCGCTCCGGGGAGCGGATCTGGCACTACCAGCTGGTCCGCCACGATATCTGGAACTACGACACCCCCCACGCCCCCCAGCTGGTGGACCTGACGGTGAACGGGGAGTCGGTGCCGGCGGTGGTGGTGGTGACGAAGCAGAGCTTCGCCTACGTCTTCAACCGGGTCACGGGGGAGCCGGTGTGGCCCTTCGAGTACCGGGATGTCCCCCAGTCCGACGTTCCGGGGGAGCGGACCTCTCCGGTGCAGCCCTTCCCCACCCTCCCCGCCGCCTTCGAGATGCAGGGGATCTCGGAGGACGACCTGGTGGATTTCACCCCCGAGCTTCGGGCCGAGGCGCTGGAGATCGTCTCCAACTTCCGGATCGGCCCCCTCTTCACCCCCCCCGCCCTCCCCAACGA
>JBJHCB010000254.1:0-4246 GCA_050485805.1 Gemmatimonadota bacterium
ATGCGGGTCATGAGCCTCCCCACCGGGTTCCGGTCGTAGAAGGGGAGGTCGAGCCCCTGCAGATGGTCGAAGATCTCCGTCCGGAGGTCGTACATGACCCGCTGCCCCAGCCAGGTGGTGACCAGGGCCTGGAAGTACTCCAGCCCGAAGGAGGCCAGGGTGGCCACCAGGTAGGCGATGGCCAGGGTGGCCAGGAGGCGTCCGTCCCCGGCGGGGATGGCGTCGTCCAGGGCCATCTGCACCAGCCAGGGCCCCACGATCTGGAGGAGGGCCGCCGTGACCAGGAGCCCCACCGCCAGGGCCACCCGCCAGCGGTACGGCTTCATGTACCGGAGGAGGCGCCGCATGAGGCGGGCGTCGTAGGCCTTCCCCAGGGCCTCCTCCTCCTGGATGGGTGTGGGGGGTGCGGTGACCATGGGGAGACGGGGAGGGGGTTTGGAATGGTGCGGGGAGTCGGGCCCGGGGCTTCTACCCTCTCCAGGGTGGCGGTTCCGGGTGCGGGAATCCACATTCCTCCCGTCCCGGACAGAGTCCCGGGGCCGGGATCCCCCGGGTGCCGCCCACCCCGGATCCCCCGGGCCGCCCCCGGCTGGGGGCACCTCCCTCCACATCCCTCCTCAGGAGAGGCCCATGCTCCAGGAGTTCAAGGAATTCGCGGTCAAGGGAAACGTCCTCGACATGGCGGTGGGGATCATCATCGGCGCCGCCTTCGGCACCGTGGTGCAGTCCCTGGTGAACGACGTCATCATGCCCCCCATCGGCCTGGCCCTGGGCGGCGTGGACTTCGCGGACATCGCCATCCCCGTGGGGACCGGCCCCGAGGGGGAAGCGGTGGTCATCGGGATCGGGCTCTTCATCAACGCCCTGATCAGCTTCCTCATCGTGGCCTTCGCGGTCTTCATGATCGTCCGGAGCTTCAACAAGCTGAAGCGGAAGGAAGAGGCGATGGAGAAGGCCGAGCCGGCTCCTGCCGAGCCTTCGGCCGAGGAGAAGCTCCTGGCGGAGATCCGGGACCTCCTCAGGACCCAGCGGGTCTGAGGGCCTCCTCCAGGACCCGGTCCACGGCCTCGTCCAGCTGGGAATCGCTCAGGTAGGGGGCGGGGCCCAGCCGGAGGAGATCCCCCCGGGCGTCCACCTGGACCTCCCGGCCCCGGAGCGCTCCCACGAGCTCCCGGGCCCGGGGGGTCCGGAGCGACAGGAAGCCTCCCCGGCTCTCCAGGGGGCCGGGATCCGCCACCGCCAGGAGCCGGGGGTCCGGGTCCGCCGCCTGGATCCGGTGGAGGAGCCGACCCACCTGGCGCTGGCTCACGGTGCGGAGCACCGTCACGGTGAGCTCCAGCTCCCGGAAGTGATCCAGGACCGCCGCTGCCCGGTAGTGGGCGGTGGGGTCGTAGGTGGATCCCGCGAAGCGCTCCGCTCCCCGGCCATACGCCACCCCTCCGGGGAGGGGCGGCTCCTCCAGGGTGGCGAATTCCGAGAACCACCCCGTGAGGACGGGGCGGAGCCGCGTCTCCGGGGGGAGACGGAGGAAGCAGGCCCCCTCCCCCCACTGCAGATACTTGTATCCTCCCCCCACCACCCAGGACGCTCCCAGCCCCTCCTCCTCCAGGGGGAGGGGGACCACGTTCACCGAGTGGTAGGCGTCCACCAGGCACTCCGCCCCCTCCCGCAGGCAGGCTTCCTGCACCCGCCCCAGCCCGGGGACCCGGAGCCCCCGTCCGAAGAGTACCGACGAGATCAGGGCGGCGGCGGTCCGGGAGTCCACCGCCGCGGCCACCCGCTCCGCCAGGGTCTCCACCCCGTGGGGCTCCACCGGGACCTTCACCACCTCCACCCCTTCCTCCCCGAGGCGGTCCAGGAGGCGCCGGATGGTGTGGAACTCCCCGTCGGTGGTCACCAGGCGTGGGCGGGCGCCCAGGGGGAGTGCGGAGAGGAAGCGGGCCACGAGCTCGAAGGTGTTCTGCCCCAGGGCCACTTCGGCCCCGGGGTCGCCCAGGAGCTCCCCCACCCCCAGCCGGACCCGCTGGGCCTTCCGGAAGGCGGCCTCCCACTTGTCGTCCACCCAGCGGGCGGCGTCGAGCCAGGCCTCTTGCTGGGCCTCGAAGGCCACGTCCGGCCAGGCCTGGTGGGAGTGCCCGGTCAGGAGGAGACGCTCCGCCACCCGGAAGCGGGAATAGCGGGGGGCCAGGCGGTCGGCCAGGGGGGCGGGGGGGGGGCCCGGGTCGTGGGTCACAACCGGTCCCGGATGGCCCAGAGGTCGGGGAAGAGGGCGTGTCCCAGGGTGGTTCGGAGGTAGTCCGCGCCGCTGGAACCCCCGGTGCCCTTCCGCCGGCCGATGGTCCGCTCCACCATCTTCACGTGGCGGTAGCGCCATTCCTGCATCCCCTCGTCCAGGTCCACCAGAAGCTCACAGAGGGCGGCGATCCCCGCATCGTTGCGGTAGATCTCCAGGAGGAGGTCCTGGAGCTCGGGAGAGGGGGCCACGGGCCGGGTCACGTCCCGGTCCAACTCGTCCGTCGGAACGGCGAGCCCCTCGCCGGCCAGGAACCGGAGGAAGGCATCCCAGAGGGTGGGCTCGCGGAACCTCCGCTCCAGGACCTCCCGGGCCCGCTCCCCGGAGCGAAACCCCTTGAGGACCCCGGCCCGCTTGTGGCCCAGGACGAACTCCAGCTGCCGGAACTGGTCGGATTGGAAGCCGCTGGCGGCGTCCAGCCGGTCCCGGAAGGAGAGGAACTCCATGGGGGTCATGGTCTCCAGGATGTCCAGCTGGGCCACCAGCACCTTGAGGATGGTGAGGATGCGCTTCAGGGTGTGCTGGGCCCGGTGGGCCTCGCCCCCCTCCAGGAGCGTCCGGAGGTGGTCCATCTCGTGGAGGACCTGCCGGAACCAGAGCTCATACACCTGGTGGATGACGATGAAGAGGAGCTCGTCGTGCTCCGGTCCCTCGGACCGGGGCTGCTGCAGGGAGAGGAGTTCCTCCACCTTCAGATAGGCCCCGTAGGTGAGGGCCCGATCCACCGAGATCTCGGAGTCCGGGGGTCGGGGGGTTCCCTCGGAGCGGGGGGGGACCTCAGGGCGGGAGGCGTCCCCGGAGCGGGAGGCGTCCCCGGAGCGGGAGGCGTCCCCGGAGCGGGAGGCGTCCCCGGAGCGGGGGACTCGTCCGGGATCCCGCGGTGACTGCGTCATGGACCCTCCTCCTGGGGGGGTGGGACGGATGTCAGGACCGACGTCGCTCCAGCTCCTCCAGCACGGCCTCCCAGCCCACCCCCGCCCCCTTCAGGGCCACCTGCAGGTGATAGAGCAGGTCCGCCGCCTCCTCGGCGGCCCGGGGATCCCGGCGCACCAGGGCCGTGACCAGCTCCACCGTCTCCTCGCCCAGCTTCTTCAGGCGCAGGTTCTCGTCGGCAAGGAGGCGCGTGGTGTAGCTCTCCTCGGGGCGGACACGGTCCCGTTCCTCCAGCACCTCCCAGAGGCGGGAGAGGATGGGAGCCGCCTCTCCGCCTTCCCTCCCGTCGTGGCGCCCGGCGGCGCCCACCGACCCGAAGCAGGTCGGGTCGCCGGTGTGGCAGGCCGGCCCCTCCATGGTGACCCGGGCCAGGACGGTATCCCCGTCGCAGTCGGCGTGGAGGGAGACCACCCGCTGGAGGTTTCCCGAGGTCTCCCCCTTCTTCCAGAGGGAGTCCCGGGAGCGGGACCAGTAGTGCATGAATCCTGTGCCCAGGCAGAGTCCAAGGGCATCCCGGTTGGCCCAGGCCACCATGAGAACCTCGCCGGTTCCGTCCTCCTGGGCCACCACGGGAACCAGTCCCCGCTCGTCGAACCGGAGGGCGTCCAGATGGCGGGGGACCGAGAGGCGCCGGTCGGCGGTCATGCCGCGGCCCCGCCGGGGGCCCGGCGGACCGGGATCCCCCACCCCGCCAGCGCCTCCTTCAGGGCCCCCACCGTGGTGAGGCCGTCGTGGAGGATCCCGGCCAGGAGGACGGCCGAGGCGTCCCCCCGGGTGAAGCCGTCCCTGAGGTGCTCCGCGGACCCCGCCCCTCCCGAGGCGATGACCGGGACGGCCACGGCCTCCGCCACTGCGCGGGTGAGCGCCAGGTCGTAGCCCGTGCGGACTCCGTCCCGGTCGATGGAGGTGAGGAGGATCTCACCCGCCCCCCGTTCCACGCATGCCCGGGCCCAGGCCACCGCCTCCAGGCGGGTGGGGCGCCGTCCCCCATGGGTGTGGTGGTACCATCCCGGCGAGAAG
>JBJHCB010000255.1:0-4197 GCA_050485805.1 Gemmatimonadota bacterium
GGGTGGTACAGTGGCCCTTCTCCGGGGGGGGGATCGCGGGGATCGGCTACATCCTCCCGGATCCCTCCCACCCCGGCCGATCCGCCCTGGGGTTCGACGAGCCCCAGGGTCGCAGCGTCATCATGGCCCACGAGCTGGGGCACACCCTGGGGCGGCGCCATGCCCCCTGCGGAGGGGCCGGCGGGGTGGATCCCGCCTACCCATACTCCGGAGGACGGATCGGCGCCGCGGGGTGGGACGTGGCCACCGATCGCTTCATCTCCCCCACGGGAGAGGCCCGGGACTTCATGGGCTACTGCAGCCCGGTCTGGGTCTCGGACTACACCTTCGGCGCCATCCGGAACTGGAGGCGGAACGACCCCCTGGCCACCGCTCCGGCCTGGGCGGCACCCCGGTCGGCGGAAGGCCTCCTGGTCTGGGGCCGGATCGACTCGGAGGGGCCCATCCTGGAGCCGGCCTTCCGGCTCGAGGGGCGGATCCTGGAGCCGGAGGGGGCAGGCCCCCACCGCCTCTCCCTCCTGGACGAGGAGGGGCGGGTCCTCTATGGGAGGAGCTTCCCTGGCACCCCCGTGGAGCATGCCCGGGATCCCGAGGAGCGGCACTTCGCCTTCCTCCTCCCGCTGGAAGATGCCGCCCGTGCGGAGGCGACCGTCCTCCGGTTGGAGACCCCCTTCGGCACAGTGGAGCGACGCATGCCCCCCGCCGGCGCGCCGGGTGTGGAGGAGACGGCGCCCGCGCTGGTTCCGGCGGCGGACCGGGCGGAGCTCACCTGGGACGCGGCTCGTTTCCCCATGGCGCTGGTGCGGGACCGGACCACCGGGACCATCCTTGCCCTGGGTCGGACCGGCCGGATCGGGGTCCCGCTCCCGGCCAGCGGCGATCCCCGGGACCTCCGGATCCACCTCTCCCACGGGGTGGGGAGTGTGGAGGTGGACCCCCGCTGACGGGCCCGGCGCCCGCCCGGCTCAGCGGAGCGTCCGCCCCAGTTCCAGGGGTCGGGGGTAGCGGATGGGCCCCAGGGGCGTGTCCACCGTGGGGGTGGCTCGGAGCCCCACCGCCACCGGCTCCCCCTCCACCCCGGCCAGGGCCGAGGCCAGCTCCACCAGGTCCCGGGCGCTCCCCTGGAAGAACTCCAGGAGGTCCAGGCGGACCCGGACCGGGACCCCCGTGACCGCGCCAGAGGGGAGGTTCAGGGCCTGATCCAGTCCTCCCCCCACCGTCTCCCGCTCCTGGAGGAAGAGGGTCCAGTCCAGGGCCAGGAGGCGGGCGTCGGGATTCCCCTGGGGGTTGTCCGCGAGGACGTCCAGGGTGAGCTCCAGGGGAAGCTCCCCGGTGGTGAGGGCCAGGGTGACCTGGAGGATCTCCCGGGCCGACAGGTCCTCGTAGCCCCGGATCCGGAGGAGGTCCACCCCCGCCATCCGGAGCTCGCTCACTCCCGCCAGGTCGAACCGGACCTGGGAGAGGGCCGCCAACGACTGGAGGGCGGCGCACCCCGGGAGGAGGAGGACCAGGAGCAGGGGTGCGAGGGCACGGGGGAGGCGAATGGAGGACATGGCGCCCCTACCCCGCATACCCGGAAGGGAGTTCCCTGCCGGGCCTGACCGGAACCCCCTTCAGCCCGCGGGTCCAGACGGCTCCACATGCACGGTGAATTCCAGGATCCGCACCCGCCCGGGGCTGTCCAGTCGGTCACCTGGTCGGAGCTCCCTCCCCACAACCCGGAGGGTCAGGATCCCAACTCGCACAGGGGTCACCGCGATCTCTCGATGGGCCATCGGGATCAGGGAATTGGGGACGCAGAAGCCGGACTGTAGCTCCGGCGGGATCTGCCTGGGAACCAGCCGATCCCTGGGACGGATCTCCAAGACCGACTCTTCTTCCGAGACGGCTCGTGTCTCGACTTCGGTGTCCCCGGGTCCTTCAAGAATCCGAGCCCGTTCTGCATCCCCGCACGGACCAGGTGGAGGCAGAGGAAGGAAGGTCTGGATAGGGACGACCAGGGTCTCTCCGAGTCGCACGTTCTGAGGGAGGGAAGGAAGGGCCGCCTCCAACCCCCCTACGGCCAAGACGCCCGGGAGGGGAACCAGCTCCCGTGAGGCGTCCTTGGGGTCCGTGACGTCACAGGCCGCAAGGGAAAGGAGGCCAACCAAGAGCACTACCCACCGGTGACTCTCCACCATTGGGTATCCATTCATGGAACGCGCTGGCGCTTGGATCTCATTCAGTGCACTCCGGGGGCGTCGGAGCCGAGGAGTCCACGGTGATCCAGACGGAGGTCTGGTCGGACCTGAACCCGGAATCCGTGACGGCTAGGTGAAGCCACCCCGAGTTCTGTAGGACGACGAAGGCTGAAGGCGAGGAACCGGAGGTGATGCCCGACCACTGATAGGAGAACGGCGAGGTTCCGCCGATGATGTCCGCCACGAAGGTGCACCCCACCCCGGGAGGCACCTCGGTGGGTCCGCTGATCTGGGCAACAAGCAGCGAGGAGGTATGGAGGGCCCCACCAACTGCATCGGCAAGCTCTCGTCTGAACTCGCGGCCGAGGCTGAAGTAGTTCACCGTCCCCTGCGACCAGTTGATGCCGCGCTCCACCACATGCGCACTGTTCCCAGGGATTGTCGATACGACCGGAGAGCCGCTATCGCCTCCTCCGGCATGGTATTCCGCTCGACCCTGGCACAGCAAGGGCTGGAAGGTAACATCCTGGATCCTCAGGAGGCAGGTTCCAGTTACCGTTCCGGAGGTTCGCCCCGATGTCCTTCCCACCTTGTGGACGGTCATCCCTGCGAGTGGGTCTCCCGTCCCTGTCACGTTCCGTGCCGCGGTGAACGGGAAGGGCGCGGATTCTGAGGTGGCGGGCCAAGCGATGAGCGCGTGATTGGATGCCGTCTCCCAGTTGTACTCGAATAGGGAAGCATCAGAATACCTGCACCTCACTGGAGGGTTGTAAGGGCAGTTGGGATCCTCGGAGCTCGAGACACCGGGCGGGTCCGCGATCTCGAACCCGATGGGATGGCTTCCCAGCGTGCTGTCCGGCTGAAAGCCGTGGCCGGGTGATGCCACCACTCCGAACCCACCAGCCGTACAATGGGAATTCGTGACAAAGTAACGTTCACCGTCCCACTGCCCTCCGGAAAGGACACGCTCGACGTTGTAGCCTAGCGGGCAGACCCCGAGTGGGTTCCCCGCGTCGAGTTGGACGCCTCCGATGACGGGTCGCACCGTCCCCTGGAGTGAGTGGTTCGAAGCACCGGCGGGCCTGGCAAACCCGTGTTCCTCTACGACCACGGCCTCCGGGGGCACTCCCATTTCCTCGACGATGAGTCGGATCGCATCCGCTTCCCGCAGGTCTTGCACTCCGAACACGATGCGATTTCGGACCTCGTCAATGTCCGCCATCGTCGCCTCGGGCAGAACGAACACCTTCGGTAGTAGGAGCCGGTACCACCGGTGCAACTCTCGAAAGGTGTACTCGGCGGGCTCCGTTCGGAGACCCTCGACCAAGGAGGCACGATCGGAGGCCAAGTCGGGTCCGATGAGGACCACGCGTGCAAGGAGATCCCCTACCTCCCGGGCCACGTCCAGCGTGGGCTGGGGCCGCACCATCCGCACGATCAGTGCTCCGTCGGAATCGATGTAGGCCCCGGCAAAGCCCGGAAGTCTGTCGCTGGCGGCAGCCATTTCCTCATCGAAGGTGCCTCCGGTCTCAAGCCCAAACGAAACATCCCGCTCCACCGCTTCCGTCCGGTCAGGGGCAGACACCGTTGAGTAGTCGGCGCATCCTGCCAAGGCCAGAAGCAGGCAGAAGAGGAATCGACGCATGATCACCGACCCGGAAAAGGAGTTCAGGGGCCTGGGAGATCCGACCTTCCAGGAGAACGCCCTCACGAACTCCCCCCCCTCACCCCAGGGCCGAGCACCACCCCGACTCCCCCACCACCACGTGGTCCAGCACCCGGATCCCCACGGCGCGGCCCGCCTCGGTCATCTGCCGGGAGACCGCCCGGTCCTCGGGGGAAGGGGTGGGGTCCCCGGAGGGGTGGTTGTGGACCAGGAGGACGGCCCCGGCGCTCTCCAGGATGGCGGGGCGGAAGACCTCCCGGGGGTGGATGAGGGCCGCGTCCAGGATCCCCCGGGTCACGGGCACGATGCGGAGGACCCGGTGCTGGGTGTTCAGGAGGAGGACGTGGAACT
>JBJHCB010000256.1:0-4194 GCA_050485805.1 Gemmatimonadota bacterium
GTCGGAGGCGGTGGCCCTGGAGGCGTGCTCCACCTCCGCCGCCACCGTGTGGCCGCTCCGGGGCGACACGGGGCGATCCGTCGCGTCGTAGGAGAAGCTCACGCGGAGGGGAGAGAGGCGGTTGCTCCGCTGCAGGACCCGGACCTCGTCGGGGGTGCAGACCAGGAAGTTGGTGCAGAAGAACACCTCGGCGGCGCTGAGTCGTCCCAGCTGCGGCTCGTAGGAGAGGGTGAGGGGGGTGGCGCGCCCCAGGGTCCGGGTGAGGGACAGGTTCAGGCCCAGGGACTCCCGGATGTAGAGGTCGGGGACGCTCTGTCGCTCGGCGAAGGCCTGTCCCGTGAAGGTGTTCCTGGGGGAGAAGATCCAGGGCTGGGTGAACTCCACCGCCGTGAGCCAGTTGAGCCGGGCGAACTCCCCCGCTCCCGCCCCGGAGCAGATGGAGTCCTCCAGGGTGGGCGTGAGGACGTTGGACACTCCCCCCCGGAGGACCACGCGCCGGGCCCCCCCCACGAAGTTGCGGCTGACCCAGCGGAGCTCGGTGCCGAAGCAGTCGGCGGAGTTCCATCCGCCCCCGGCCCGTACCCGCCTCACGTCCCCCTCGTTCACCTGGACGGTGAGGGGGACCACCGAGTCCGGCTGGTGCTCCAGGTCCTGTACGATGGCGGCGTGCCTGAAGATCTCCAGGGAGAAGAGGTTCCTCTGGGCCTCGAAGAGGTCCTCCTGGGAGTAGACGGATCCCTCCTGGAAGGGGAGCATCCGCCGCACCACCAGGTCGGAGACCGTCTCGTTCCCCTCCACGGAAATGGGACCGAAGTGGGCGACGGGCCCGGTGAAGACGTCGAACTCCACCTCCGCCTCCCGGGGGGCGTCGGTGGGGATGAAGAGATTCCGGAGGACGTCGGCGTGGGCGTATCCCCGGTCGCGGAGCCGCTGGGTGAGGGTGTCCCGGGTGGCCTCCAGGACGATCATGTCCAGGGGGTCGCCCCGCTGGATGGGGAGATCCTGGTCCAGGGCCGGGCCCGAGACGCTGCCCACCCCCCGGATCTCCAGGGTGCTCACCCGGACCGGCTCCCCTTCCCGGATCTGGAAGGCGAGGTCCACCTGGGTGGGGGTGACCCGGTGGATCGTCGTGTCCACCTGCACCTCCCGGTAGCCCCGCTGCCGGTAGAAGAGCTGGATCCGCACGTAGTCCTGGCTGAAGACCCGGGGGTTCAGGAAGGACGGGTCCACCGCGAAGTCGGCGTCGAACCAGCAGAACGGCTGGAGGATGAACGAGCGGCAGACGGTCTGACGGGTGAGGATGGCGTTGGAGAGGACCCGGCTCGAGAAGCGCTCGTTCCCCTCGAAGCGGAGGGAAAGGATCTCGGGACGGGTCTGGGTCTGGGCCCCGAGCTCCATGGGAAGGAGGGAGAGCCCCACCAGGAGGATCGACCCCAGGAGAAGCAGCGACACGCCCGGTCGCCACCCCGTTGGCCCGGGGGATCGCCGAGCCGGGGGCGGGGCCTTCATCCTTCGCCTCCCGAGGACCCCGGGGGAGCCCCGCTCGGCCCGGAGGAAGTCCTGCCCGACTTGGAGGGCGTCCTGTCCGACCGGGGCGGGAACCCGGCCCAGGCGGGCCCGAACCAACGCGCCGGAGCCCGGGGGAAGGTATGGCCGGAGAAGGGATGGAAGCCCTCTCCCTCCCGGAAATGCATGTAGTGGATGACCTGGACCTCGTCCTCGGCGATGCGGACGACGTTGAAGGAGTTCTTGGCCTCCTCCCGGGCCCGGCCCCGCCGGGAGGTGGTGGTCCCGCTCTGGACGATGATGATCCCCCGGTCCCGGTCCGGTCCCGGGTAGACGTCCAGGGAGTTGCCGATGTAGGCCCGGTGGAGGTGCCCCCCCAGGACCATCTCCACCCCCATGGTCTTGAAGGCGTCCAGGATCCGCCGGGCTCCGGGAAGGGGTGTGTCGCCCTCGTAGTCCGGGGCGGGCGCCAGGTGGTGATGGGCCACCACGGCCCTCAGGTCGCCGTCCGGGGCGCGCTCGAAGGCCTGCCGGGCGAACTCGAGCTGGCGGATGCGGATCCGACCGTTGACGATGGCGCTCCGGGGCGCCGCCGAGTTCAACGCCACCACCGTCAGGCCGGGGATCCGGGTGACGGTGTCCAGCTCGTCCTGGATGTAGGTCCGGTAGTTGCGGAAGGGGGTGAAAAGGCGCTCCACCACCCGGTACAGGGGAACGTCGTGGTTCCCCGGGGTCACCACCACGGGGGCCCCCACCCGCCCCCGGAATCGGTCCAGCCAGGCCCGGGCCGCCTTGTACTCCTGTACTTTGGCCCGCTGCGTGAAATCCCCGGACAGGACCACCAGGTCGGGGGCCACCTCTACCGCACACTGCAGGAAGGCCTCCGCCATCTGGGGATGGTGGGGCCGTCCGAAGTGGAGATCGGAGCCGTGGAGGAGGGTGATCACCGTTCCCCTCAGGCCGGAACCAGTCCGGGGAAGGGGAGTCGGGCATCGGCGGTGAACTCCGGTGCCGCCAGGTCGCCCCGGAGGAACCGGAAGTGCGCGGCCCGGGCCACCATGGCCCCGTTGTCCACGGCCAGCCGGGGGGAGCTGGCAAAGAGCTCGCCCCCGGGCCCCAGCCGTCGGGCCGCCTCCTCCCGGAGCCCCCGGTTGGCGGAGACCCCTCCGCCCAGGAGGACGCGGGGACACCCGGTGAGCTCCACCGCCCGCATCACCTTGGAGACCAGGGTGTCCACCACCGCGTCCTGGAAGGAGGCGGCCAGGTGGGGGCGCTCCGACTCGAAGCTCCCCGCCTCCTTCAGTTCGGCCGCCCGGGAGGCCACCGCGGTCTTCAGTCCGGAGAAGGAGACGTCGAAGTAGTCCGGGTCGCCGGGAGCCTGGTTTCCCCGGAGCATGGGCCGGGGCAGGCGGTGGCGGGCCGGGTCGCCCTCCTCCGCCAGGCGCTCCACATGGGGCCCCCCGGGATAGGGCAGGTCCAGGAGCTTGGCCACCTTGTCGTACGCCTCCCCTGCGGCGTCGTCCCGGGTCTGGCCCAGGAGCCGGTACCGCCCCCACGCCTCCGCGTGGAGGAGGAGGGTGTGGCCCCCCGAGACCAGGAGGGCGACGAAGGGGGGCTCCGCCCCGGGGAGTTCCAGGGAAGGTGCGAAGAGGTGGGCCTCCATGTGATGGACCGCCACCACCGGCCGCCCCACCCCGAAGGCCGCCCCCTTGGCCCAACTCACCCCCACCAGGAGGGCGCCGATGAGGCCGGGGCCGGCGGTCACCCCGAAGGCGTCCACCTCCCCCAGGGTGAGGCCGGCCTGTCCCAGGGCCTCGCCCACCACGTCGTCCACCACGGCCAGGTGGGCCCGGGCGGCGAGCTCGGGGACCACTCCACCCCAGAGCTCGTGGACGTCCTGGGAGAGGATGACGTGGCCCAGGATCTCCGTCCCGCCCCGCAGGAGGGCTGCCGAGGTCTCGTCGCAGGAGGTCTCCAGCCCCAGGACCACCGACTCTCCTCGACTCCCCCCGGGTCCCCCGGAGCGGGTCATCCACCCTCCCCGTCGTCCCTCTCCTCCTCGGGGCGTCGGACGGTGGCTTCCGCCGGCTCCGGTCTGCCCTCCACCAGGGACGGAATCCCCTCGAGGCGGAGGGGGAACCGGAGCTCCTCACCCGGATCGGGCCAATCCTGCCCGTCGCGGTCCACCACCAGGACGAGCAGGGTGGGGTCGACCCCCTCCAGCAGACTCCGGGCGCCGGAGAGGCGCACGGTGGCGGTGGTGGGCAGGAGCTCGAGCTCCTCGGTCCCCGTGTTCGCTCCCAGGGAGAGGGGGACGCCGCTCACCATCCGCTCCACCCGGTCCTCCACCCGGAGCTCCACCTCCACCGCGGTGGGGACGAACTGGAGCCCCTCCATCCGGTCCATGCTCACCTCCAGGGGGATGGCCCCGGAGGACCGGACGGTGGCCAGGTCCAGGGGGCGGAGGGGGACGGAGTCCAGCCCCAGGATCCGGCTCCGTGGCCCGGACACACGGATCTCCCCGGGGGCCGCCGCCGGGGGGGCGGACAGCGCGAGACCGCTGGGCAGCTCGCCGGTGAGGCGCAGGACCGGTGGAAGGGCCACCCGCTCCACCGGCTCCAGGGACAGGCGCACCATGGGGGGTTGGATGCTCTCCACCACCACCCCCGCCCGGTCCTGCACCCGGAC
>JBJHCB010000257.1:0-4183 GCA_050485805.1 Gemmatimonadota bacterium
AGACAGTGCCAGGGGTCCGGCCACCGGCCGCGCCACCGGCCGCAGGGTGAGCCCGTTCACCCGGGCGAAGATCTCCACCATGGCGAAGGTGGGGGGGAGGTAGGCCACCCCCTCCCCCGGGTCGCAGGCCGCGCGGAAGGTGGAGTCCAGGAGGTCGTCGGAGCCGCACCCGGTGACCACCGCCTCCGGGGGCACATGGAAGCGGCGGGCCACCGCCTCCCGGAGGCCGTCGGCGTAGACGGAGGGATACCGGGTGAGGTCCGCCGGAGCCGCCTCCCGGAGGACCCGGAGGGCCCCGGGATGGGCCCCCCATCGATTCGTGTTGTCCGACAGGTCCACGGCGATGGGGCGCCGGTCCGGGGAATAGCGCTGGAGCGGCCGGTACACGTCCCGGGGGAAGGGGGTCATGGCGCCCCTCCCCCGAGGCGTACACCCCGGCTCCGGGCGGCGGCGGCGTGCCCGGGAAGTCCTTCGGCCTCGGCCATCCTGGCCACGGACCCGCTCAGGGCCGTGGCGGCGTCCGGCGTGACCTCCTGCCAGGTGTAGAAGCGCAGGAACTCCAGGACCGACAGCCCCGAGAAGGACCGGGACCTGCCCGAGGTGGGAAGGACGTGGTTCGCCCCCGTCAGGTAGTCTCCGAAGGCCACGGTGGAGGACTCCCCCAGGAAGACGGTGCCCGCCGTGGTCTGGGTCTCCAGGTCCCCCCGGGGATCCTCGGTGAAGAGGGCCAGGTGCTCTGCGGCGTAGGCCTCCGCGAAGTCCAGGGCCTCCGTCCGGTCGCGGGCCAGCAGGAGGGCTCCCCGGTCGGCGAGGGCCGCTTCCAGGATCCGACGCCGGGGGCTGTCCGCCACCTGGGCCGCCAGCGCCTCCCGGATCCGCGCCAGGAGCCGGGGGTCCCAGGTCACCGCCGCCACCGCGGCCTCCGGGTCGTGCTCCGCCTGGGCCACCAGCTCTCCGGCCACCCGCTCCGGGTCCGCCCCCGGGTGGGCCACCACCAGCACCTCGGAGGGTCCCGCGGGGGAGTCGATACGGAGCTCCCCCGCCACCTGCCGCTTCGCCTCGGTGACCCATTGGTTTCCGGGTCCCACGATGGCCTCCACCCGGGGGACGCTCTCCGTTCCGTAGGCCAGGGCCCCCACCGCCCCCGCCCCGCCCAGGGCGAACAGGCGCGTGGCCCCCGCGATGGCGCACGCCGCCAGGACCTCCGGGGGGGGCTCGCCGGAGGATCCGGGGGGAGAGCAGACCACGATCTCCGGCACGCCGGCGGCCCGGGCCGGGACCACTCCCATGAGCACCGAGGAGGGGTAGGCGGCCCGTCCCCCGGGGGCATACACCCCCACCGCCGGGAGGGGCACGGCACGGCGCCCCAGGCGGACCCCGGCCTCCGTCTCCATCTCCACCTCCGGGGGGATCTGGGCCCGGTGGAAGGCCTCGATGTTCCCGGCCGCCCGCTCCAGGTCCGCCCGGAGGGTGGGATCCAGGGCCTCCAGGGCCTCGGTCCACCGGGCGGGGGGGATCTCCAGGTCGGAGAGCTCCACCCCGTCGAACTCCCGGGCCATGCGGAGGAGGGCGGCGTCGCCCCGGGAGCGGACCTCCTCGAGGAGGTCCCGGACCGTGTCCCGGAGCGCTCCCTCATCCCGGGGGCGTCGCTCCAGGAGGAGAGCCCGATCCGTGTCCCGGAGGTCGGTGACCGTTCGTTCCACCGCAAGGTTCAATGGGGGGGCATTCATCTGGGGAGGTGCATTCATCTGGATCGGCGGGGCCGGGCCTCAGGGCATGAGGCGTTCGATGCGGGTGACCAGGATCCCCTCGGCCCCCAGCTCCTTCAGGCGGGTGATGGTCTGGTAGACCTGGTCCGCGTCCACCACGGCGTGGGCGGCCACCCAGGTCCCCTGATCCAGGACGTCCACGATGGTGGGTCCCGAGATCCCGGGGAGCACCTGGCGGACCTCCTCCAGTCGGGCCCGGGGGACATTGGCCATGAGATATCGCTTCTCCCCAGCCCGGAGGACGGACTCCAGGGCCAGGGTGAGTTCGGTGGCGGATCGCCGGGTCTCCCTGTCCTCCAGGGTTCCTGCGTTGGCCACCAGGCGGGCGGAGGAGTGGAGGATGGTGGCGACTTCCCGCAGCCCGTTCACCCGGAGGGTGGAGCCGGTGGAGGTGAGGTCCACGATGACGTCGGCCACCCCCAGGTGGGGCGCGATCTCGGCGGCGCCGGAGACCGGGACCACCTGGATCTCCACCCCGATCCCCTGGAAGAAGCGCCGGGTGATCCCTGGGAACGAGGTGGCCACTCGCGTGCCCGCGGGAAAGTCCGCGGGCTCGTGGAGGGACGATTCGTCCCGGGCAGCCACCACCAGGCGGCATCGCCCGAAGCCCAGGTCCAGGAGCTCGGTCACCTCTTCCCGGTGGGCCTCCTCCACCAGGTCGCTCCCGGTGACCCCGAACTCGGCCGCACCATCCGCCACGAACTCGGGGATGTCCTGGGCCCGCACGAAGATGGCCTGGAAGGTGTCGCCCAGTCGGGCCACCAGGGCGCGGTCCGCCCGGAACTGGGGACGGAGGCCGGCCGTTTCGAAGAGCTCCAGCGACTGCTCCGAGAGCCGTCCCTTGTTGGGCACCGCGATTCTCAACACGTCACGACTCCTTGTCGCTGTCCTGCGCCCCCAGGGGAGGGATGCCCCCCGGGGCGGGTATGCATGAAAAAGCGGCCCGTCCGGTGATCCGGACGGGCCGCGGGGCAGTCGGTGGCGAGTGGTGGGATCCCGGCTCAGGCACCCACGCCGACCTGCACCCGCCCCGTCCGGGGCGCGTGGGGGTGGGCAGGATGGGGATGGACGCGGATCTGGGCTCGCATGGGGAAAAGGTAGACCGGGAGGAGGAGGCGGTCAACGGAGGACGGTGGGCCATTGGGGGGAGCCGCACCCGACCCGCACCTGGCTTTCCCCCAGGGCCTCACCTGGGACGCGGCCCGAGGCCCCGCCCAGGAAGTCGTTGGCCCCACACCCGCGGCGCTGCTACCTTTTTCTGCTACACCGCACGCATTCTGACGGGAGGCCTCCCCGGTCGCGGGCTCCACGGCCTCCCCCCCGGAGCCGGGCTCCGGAGGTCCGGAACCCGTTCCCAGCCCCCACCGAGGCATCGTCCCATGAAGCCGTTCCCGCCGACCCTGCGGCCGTCGCTCCGGCCGCTGCCCCTCCTCTTCCTCCTCCCCCTTCTCATCGTCGTCGCGTGTGGGAGTTCCGAGGACCAGGTGGAGCAGGCCCGCTACCAGGCCTTCGTGGACGGGTTCCTGGCGTGGCACTTCGCCGACCAGCCCGTCCGGGCCACGCGCCTGGGGATCCACGATCACAACCATGCCCTCCCCGACCTCTCCCGGGAGGGGCAGGCCCGCCGGACCGCGGACCTGAACGACTGGCTCGGGCGGCTGGAGTCCATCGACCCGTCCCTGCTCCCGGCGGAGGACCGGCTGGACTACCAGGTGCTGGATCACGCCATCCGGGGGACCCTCCTGGTGCTGGAGGAGATCCAGTGGTGGCGGAAGGACCCCTCCCTCTACATCGGGACCATCTCCGGGGGCATCGCGGGGCTGGCGGACCGGGAGTTTGCCCCGGTGGAGGAGCGTCTGGACGCCGTCCTCCGGCGTCAGTCCATGATCCCACAGGTCCTGGAGGCGGCCCGGGGGAACCTGGAGGAGGTCCCGGAGCTCTGGGCCCGCCAGGCCATCGGGGCCGCCCGCGGGACCGCCCGGTACCTCCGGGAGGACCTGGCCCGGGCCTTCGACGCCCAGGGGCTCCGGAACGCCCCCGGGGAGGCCCAGAGCCGATTCGCCCGGGGGAACATGGCCGCTGCCGACGAGATGGAGGCCTTCGCCCGTTGGCTCGAGGAGGACCTCCTTCCCCGGGCCGACGGGGATTTCCGACTGGGGGCCGACCTCTTCCAGCGGAAGCTCCGGTACGATGAGCACGTGGACCTGACGGTGGACGGGCTCCGGGCCCTCAACGAGCGGGAGATCGAGCGTTACCACGCCTGGATCGCCGAGGTGGCGGCGGAGATCGACCCGAGCCGTACCCCGGGGGAGGTCATGGAGGAGATCACCTCGGACTTCCCCTCTCCGGAGGAGCTCATCCCCACCGCCGAGCAGTACCAGCGGGAGATCCAGGCCTTCATCCGGGAGAACGAC
>JBJHCB010000258.1:0-4182 GCA_050485805.1 Gemmatimonadota bacterium
TGCGCTTGGTGGAGGCGGAGGCCATCCTCCAGGGCGCCGGTTCGGGGAACTGGAACGACGCCATGACCCTCATCAACCACGTCCGGACCCGGAACATCAGCCACAACGACGGCCAGCCCCTGGCCCCGTGGGTGGCCAACAGCGCCGAAGAGGCCTGGACCTACCTGAAGCGGGAGCGGGGGATCGAGCTCTGGCTGGAGGGACGGCGCATGGGGGATGAGCGGCGCTGGGCGGAGCGGAACACCCCGGGCACCCTGGACCTTCCGCAGTGGGAGGATTCCTCCCACCCCGGCTTCTCCACGCTCTTCTCGGAGAATCGCCGCGGCCTCTCGGTGGATCCGAGAGCCGGTGGTCCCCTCTGTTTCGACATTCCCACAGCGGAGCGGGACCGGAACCCCAACATCCCGGCTTCTCTGGGGGGGTGATGGGAGGGTGACGGAGCCGTCCCGACCTCCGGGACGAGCCTGGACGGGAAGGGGTGGGGGGCCGACTGGCCCCTCACCCCTTCTGCCGTTCCTCCCGATGACCCGCCCCGACCGAGGCGTCCGCGCCGGTCAGGGCCGCCCGAACACCGGAAGGGACAGGAACACCCGCGGAGGGGTGCGGGGGCGCGCATCGAGGTCCCCGTCTCCCGGATCGATCCCGGGGCCGCCGGCGAACCCGTCCATGATGGCCAGCACCAGGGCGGTGGCGGCGAGGGTGCTGCCCGCCACCAGGAGGGCGGTGCGCGTCCGGTCCAGTTCGCGCCGCTCCAGCTCCAGAATCTCGCCCTCAGGGACCCGGATGAGGCTCCCCACGTTCGCAGAGCCGGGAAGCAGGGGACTCCCCACGGGGATGCGGAGGGTCATGTGTCCCCCGTCATGGGCCACCAGCTCTCCCTCCATCCGGGGTATGGCCTCGTCTCGCCCTGTCACCTCGGTGTATTCGGCGGCCCCGGCCCGGGTGACCGTCATGCGGACCTGCTCCCCCAGGGGCGGATGATCCAGCTCCGTGGCGTGAAAGGAGTAGCACCCCGTCAGGAAGAGGGTGGAGAGCACCGCGGCTCCCTTCCGCACTTCGGCTCTCATGGAGCTCCGGGACCGCCCCCGGTGCCCGTGTCCCCCTCCTCCTTCTCCCGGGATCCACTCCGCTCCCAGGCGGCCCGGAGGTCGGTCCAGAGCCGGTCCGCACCCGACCGGATCTCCTCCCAACCCTCCCCGGATGCCGCCTTGAGCTCCCGGAGTCGGGCCCGGGCCTCATCCAGGCGCTTGCGGAGGTCCGACTCCTCGTCCTGGAGCTTCAGTCGGAGATCCGCCTCCGCCCTCCGGGCTCGGGCGCCGAGCTGCTCCAGCTTGGCCTCCCACTCATCGATCCGGGCCTGGAAGCGATCCTGGTAGGCCTTCTTCTTCTCTTCGTCCATGGGTCCTCCCGTGGGGGTGGGACGGGCGTGGGGTGGGCCGGGGCTCCCCGGGGTCGGGCCGCACCGGCGCGGACCGGCCCGCGGACTCAGCCGCCTCGCAGCTCCGCATAGCAGTCGGCGGCCCGCGCCGCCAAGCGGCGTGCGTCGTCCAGATTGTTGGCGTCGATGGCCTGGGCCGCCAGGCGATCACAGGGCGCCCTCCGCTCCGCTTCGCTGGGTCCCCGGGAGAGGGGGTTGCAGGCGGTGGCCACCATGAGCCCCAGCGTGGCGAGGAGGAGACCAGGGCGCAGGGCCCCGGTCGAGGGACCGTCGGAGGGCGTCATGCCGCCTCCGTCGCACAGTGGGACTGATAGGCCTCACGGAGGTCCTGGGCGATGGCCTCGGGTCCCCGGCCCTCGATCTGGTGACGCTCCATCATCCACACCGTCTCCCCGTCACGGACCAGGGCAATGGCAGGGGAGGAGGGTGGATAGCCCTGGAAGTAGGTCCGGACCCGGGCGGTGGCCTCCAGGTCCTGCCCCGCGAAGACGGTGGTGAGGGTGGCGGGGGTCACCTGCGCGTCGCGGAGGGAGAGGGCCACGCCGGGGCGCATGGCTCCCGCGGCACACCCGCAGACGGAATTGACCACCACGAGAACGGGATCGCGGGTGCTCCCCAGCACGGCGTCCACATCGTCCGGAGAGCGGAGCTCCTGGAATCCGAGGCGAACCAGGTCCTCGCGCATGGGGGCAACGAGAAGGTCGGGGTAGGGCATGGAGGTCTCCTGGGTGTCGGTAGTGTAAGGTGCCGGCGCGGAACGGGATCTGCGTTCCCCCCGCCCCGGCGCAACCCCGGGGCAAGAATATGGAACACCGCCGCCGAGGGGGCAGCCCGGGCCATGGGGAAGTCCACGCCCCCGGACCGGGCCGGCCGTTCCCTCGGTCCGTTCTCACTGGTCGGCTACCCCGGAGGGTTCCGGAAGTGCGGAGCACCCGGGTCCCGGGTTCAGGTCCCCGCCTTGCCCCGCCCCGCTCCACTCCCGCACCTTGAAGAAGGCGTGTGGAGAAACGGCACGCGCCCTTCCCCTCCTTCGTTTCAGGGAGCCGCGTCACATGCCCCTCGTCTCCGAGCCCCACGTCGTCCGCCTCCGGGTGAACGGCGACCAACGAGTGGCGGCGGTCCCGGCCCACCACACCCTCCTGGAGACCCTGAGGTACGCCATGGGGCTCACCGGGTCCAAGCAGGGGTGTGACAAGGGAGACTGCGGAGCCTGCACGGTCCTCGTGGACGGGCTTCCGGTCCTGGCCTGCATCACCCCGGTCTGGGAAGCGGAGGGACGGGAGGTGACCACGGTGGAGGGGCTGGCGGACGCCCACGGACCCCATCCCCTCCAGGATGCCTTCGACCGGTTCGGGGCGGCGCAGTGCGGGTTCTGCACGCCGGGGATCCTCTGCTCCGCCGCGGCGCTCCTCCAGAGGGACCCGGGGGCGGACCGGGCGGCGGTGAAGGAGGCCCTCTCCGGGAATCTCTGCCGCTGCACGGGGTACACGAAGATCCTGGACGCCGTGCTGGCGGCAGGAGAGGAGCTCCGGAGGCGAGAGGGGGAGTCGCAGGAGAGGGGGAATCCCCTTCCCCGCCGCACCCCGGAAGGAGGAGACTGAGGCCGTGTCCGGATTCAAGGTGGTGGGTCGGAACCAACGGAAGGTGGACGGCCAGGCCAAGGCCTCCGGGCGGGCCCGGTACACCGACGACATCTCCCTTCCGGGGATGCTCCACGGCAAGATCCTGCGGAGCCCCCACCCCCACGCCCGGATCCGGGCCATCGACACCTCCGCGGCCGAAGCCCTGGAGGGGGTCCGGGCGGTGGTGACGGGGGCGGAGATGGCCGTCCCCTATGGTGTCATCCCCTGGACCCCCGACGAGTATCCCCTTTGCGTGGACCGGGTGCGGTACATCGGGGACGGGGTGGCCGCCGTGGCCGCCGTGGACGAGGACACCGCCCTCCGGGCGCTGGAGCTCATCGAGGTGGATTACGAGCTCCTCCACCCCTTCCTGGATCCCTTCGAGGCCCTGGGCCATCGGGGGGAGGCGGAGGTGGGGAACGGGGAGACCCGGGCCGGAGCGAAGGGAGATGGGCTCCCCGCCCCCTTCATCCACGAACCGCGCAAGAAGGGGTGGAACGGGAACGTCACCAAGGTGGTGAAGCTGGACTTCGGGGACGTGGAGGGGGGCCTGGAGGAGGCGGACGTGGGGGTGGAGGGCGAGTACTACTTCGAGGGGACGAGCCATACCCCCATCGAGCCCCACTGCGCCATCGGCCTATGGGAGCCCGATGGCGTGGGGGCCCCGGACGGGGTGGCCTTCGGGGAGACGGAGGGACGGAGTCCGGGCGATCCGGGGTGGCGGGAGGCGGCCTCCTCCGGGAACGGCGCCTCTCCCCCGGGGGAGGGCCATGAGGGAGCAGGGGGCGGCGGTGGGCCCCATCCGGCCATCCCCCCGGTTCCCGCCGGGAAGCTCACCGTCTGGTCCTCCACCCAGGTCCCCCACTACCTCCATCGGGAGCTTTCCCGGGTGCTGGGGCTCGATCCCGCCCGGGTCCGGGTGATCCAGCCCCCGGTGGGGGGGGCCTTCGGAGGGAAGTCGGAGCCCTTCGACCTGGAGTTCTGCGTGGCCAGGTTGGCCATGAAGGCCGGGCGCCCCGTGAAGATCCTGTACACCCGGGAAGAGGTCTTCTACGCCCATCGGGGGCGCCATCCCTTCCACATGGAGTACCGGGTGGGGGCCAAGCGGGACGGCACCCTCAC
>JBJHCB010000259.1:0-1309 GCA_050485805.1 Gemmatimonadota bacterium
GAGGATGTACGTGCCGATGTGATCCAGGATTTCCTTCTGCCGCTTGGTCAGGGGCATGGTCTTCTCCCGAAGAAACCGAACAGGACCCGAAAAAAGGATACCCGAAGGTTGTCCGAAACGCAAGAGACCGGATCGGAAGGAACCCGGGGCGCCGTCCCCGGATCACCGGCGGGGGGAGGGGGAGGACGGGGCCGGGACGTCCTGGAGCGCATCGTGGCCACCAAGCGGGAGGAGATCGAGGCCCTCCGCCCCCGGGCGGAGGAGCTGGCCCGCCGGGCCGCCTCCGCTCCGCCCCCCCGGGACTTCCACGGCGCGCTGGCCGATCCATCGGGTCTCTCCCTCATCGCCGAGGTGAAGCGCCGCTCTCCCGGGGCCGGAGCCATCCGCCCCGACCTGGACCCCGTCGCCCTGGCGGAGCGCTATGCCGGGGGCGGGGCCCGGGCCCTCTCCGTCCTCACCGACGGGCCCTGGTTCCAGGGGGCCCTGGAAGACCTCACCCGGATCCGGGAGCGGGTGACCCTCCCCTGCCTCCGGAAGGACTTCGTCCTGGACCCGGTGCAGGTGCACGAGGCCCGGGCTGCGGGAGCCGACGCCATCCTCCTCATCGTCCGGATCCTGGACGACGGGGCCCTCCGGGAGCTCCGGGTCCTGGCCGAGTCCCTGGGGATGGGGGTGCTGGTGGAGGCCCACGACGGGGGCGAGGTGGAACGGGCGGTGGCCTCGGGGGCTCGGATCCTGGGGATCAACAACCGGGATCTGGCCACCTTCGTCACCGATCTCCAGGTGACGCTGGACCTCCTCCCGGCCGTCCCTCCGGAGGTGGTCCTGGTCTCGGAGAGCGGGATCCGCACCGGCGGGGATGCCGCCCGCCTGGCCGCCCGGGGGGTGGATGCCATCCTGGTGGGGGAGGCCCTGGTGCGGACGCCGGACCCCGGGGCCCTGGCCCGGGATCTCTCGGCGCCCCGGCCCTTCCCCCGCGGATGACGGGCCTCCCCTTGGAGGGGCGGGACTCCCGGCCCCGATCCAGCTCCGCGTCCCACCTGGAGATCAAGATCTGTGGTCTCACCCGGGTGGAGGACGCCCGGGCTGCCGCGGAGGCGGGGGCGGACCGGGTGGGAGCGGTCCTGGTCCCGGGCACCCCCCGGGCGGTGACCCCGGCCCGGGCCGGGGAGCTGGGCCGGGGCGGGCGGCGTCCGTGGAGTTGTTCAGGCCCCGCCCGCCCCGGCCCTGCTCCCAGGCCAAGGTGGCGAAGGCGGAGGCCAGCAGGGCGGGCGCTCCGAGATTGACGTCGAAATGGGCGCGATAGCCG
>JBJHCB010000259.1:1319-4162 GCA_050485805.1 Gemmatimonadota bacterium
CGGGCACCCCCCGGGCGGTGTCCCCGGCCCGGGCCGGGGAGCTGGGGCGCGCCGCCGGGCTCCCCCTCACCCTGGTGGTGGCGGAGCTGGAGGCGGAGGCGGCCGCCTCTGCGGCCCGGGAGGCCGGCGCTCGGGTGCTTCAGCTCCACGGGGGGGAGGGGGAGGAGCGCTTCTCCGCCCTCCGGGCCCTGGGGGACTGGGAACTCTGGAAGGTCGTCAGGGTCCGCTCCGGGGACGAGATCCTGGCGGCGGCGCGCCGCTGGGTGGGCGTGGCCGACCTCCTGCTCCTGGACGGGTGGCACCCGGCACACCTGGGGGGAACCGGCACCCGCTTCCCCTGGGAGGCGCTGGAGGAGGCCCGGACGCTGTGGCCCCGGGGACTCCGGCTGGGGGCTGCGGGCGGCCTCACTCCCGGCAACGTGGCGGAGGCGGTCCTCCGCCTGGGCCCGGATCTGGTGGACGTGAGCTCCGGGGTGGAGGCCGCTCCGGGGCGGAAGGACCTGCCCGCCCTCCGGGCGTTCATCACGGCGGCAAGGGGGGCAGCCGGGGGTGCCGCGCCCGATGCCGCCGGGCCCCATGGTGCTGGGCCCGATGCCGCCGCGCCCGATCCTGCCCCGGGAACCCGGCCGGGGTCGCCGGGCGGGGATCCTCCCGAACCCTGACCCCGGCCGCCTGGACGGGTCGTCCACCCGTTTCGTCCATCCACCGTTCACCACCTTCCCCCAGGGGATGATGTCCATGTCCAGCTCCGCCGTCGGTCCCTCCTTGCCCGGCGCCCCTCCCTCGGACCGCTTCGGCCCCTTCGGCGGGCGCTACGTCCCCGAGACCCTCATCGCCGCCCTGGACGAACTGGAGGCGGCCTACGCCGAGGCCATGGCGGACGAGGCGTTCGTCCAGGAGTTCCACCACCTGCTCCGGAACTTCGTGGGCCGCCCCTCTCCCCTCTACCGGGCCCGGCGCCTGGAAGCGGAGGTGGGGGGTGGGCCCATCTATCTCAAGCGGGAGGACCTGAACCACACGGGGGCCCACAAGATCAACAACACCATCGGGCAGGGACTCCTGGCCCGGCGCATGGGGAAGAAGCGGATCATCGCCGAGACCGGCGCCGGCCAGCACGGGGTGGCCACGGCCACCGCCTGCGCCCTCTTCGACCTGGAGTGCGTGGTCTACATGGGGGAGGAGGACGTGGAGCGGCAGGCCCTGAACGTCTTCCGCATGGAGCTCCTGGGAGCGGAGATCCGGCCCGTCACGTCCGGGACCCGCACCCTGAAGGACGCCACCAACGAGGCCATCCGGGACTGGGTGACCCACGTGGGGGATACCCACTACATCATCGGGTCCGTGGTGGGCCCCGCCCCCTTCCCCCGCATGGTCCGGGACTTCCAGTCCGTCATCGGGACCGAGACCCGGGAGCAGGTCCTGGAGCTGGAGGGGCGGCTCCCCGCCGCCGTGGTGGCCTGCGTGGGGGGCGGCTCCAACGCCATGGGGATCTTCCACCCCTTCGCCGGGGACGAGGGGGTCCGCCTGGTGGGGGTGGAGGCGGCCGGTGAGGGGCTGGGGACGGGTCGGCACTCGGCTTCCCTCACTGCGGGTGCCCCAGGGGTCCTCCATGGCGCCCTCTCGTACCTCCTGCAGGACGCGGACGGACAGGTGGCCCCGGCCCACTCCGTCTCGGCGGGGCTGGACTACCCGGGGGTGGGACCGGAACATTCGTTCCTGAAGGATTCCGGGCGGGCCTCCTACGTGGCGGTCCCCGACGGGGACGCCCTGGCGGCCTTCCATCGCCTCTCGGAGCTGGAGGGGATCATCCCCGCTCTGGAGACGGCGCACGCGGTGGCGTACCTTCTCGGAGAGGGTCGCAGGGAGGTGGAGGACGGCCCGGTGGTTCTCTGCCTGAGCGGAAGGGGAGACAAGGACGTGGCCCACGTGGCCCGGGTGGAGGGTCGGGGCTCCCTCCTCTGAGGCCCTCCCCCACCGGGTGAATCCGAGCCCATCACACGAGAGCGTCGTGGCCGAAGAACTCCGGAATCCGTCGGCGGATGTCGCCGCCGCGTCCCTGGACTGGGAGGACCCCTCCTCCCTTCCGGTGGGCGAGGTGGAGGAGTTCTTCCAGACCCTCACCAAGGCCCTTCGGGCCTTTCAGCTCTACGACCGGAACAACCCGGTCTACCACCGGTTCGTCTCCGCCCTCCGCGGGGCCATGGGGCACCTCCTGGGGGAGCACGAGCGACTCCCCCTCCTGGTGGAGGAGGACCGGATCACCTGGCAGGGCGAAGAGGTCTACGCCAACGCCAACCGGGCGGAATCCCTCTCCTTCCTCCTCTTCCGGGACGGGGTCCGGGAGCTCACCCTGAAGAAGGGGCTCGAGGGGGAGGAGCTCGAGGGCTTCCTGGAGGTCCTCCACCGCGCCCGCCACGCCCGGGGCGACGCCGACGACCTCATCACCCTCCTCTGGGACAAGGACTTCCGGTTCCTGGAGTACGGGGTCATCGACTTCCTGGCCGAGGGAGTGGCCGTCCCGGAGCGGGGGGACGGGGGGCTGGGGGATCCCCGCCTCATCCTGGAGGAGGAGGGGTTCACCGGACCGGGGAAGGGGGAGGAGTACCGGGAGGAGGCCCAGCCCCCGGGGAGGGTCCGGGAGCCCCCGGCCCAGCTGGACACCCCCCTTCGCCCCGCCGACTTCAACCCCACCCTCTACGCCCTGGACCCGGCGGACCGGGGGTACCTCGAGGACCTCCTGGGACTGGAGATGGAGCGGGACCTCCGGATCCCCGTCCTCAACGCCCTCTTCGACCGCCTGGAGGAGCCGGCCCCGCCGGCCCGGCAGGAGGAGATCGCCGAGG
>JBJHCB010000260.1:0-4157 GCA_050485805.1 Gemmatimonadota bacterium
GTGCGGGACACACCCGACCCTGACGCCGCCTTCCCCTCCACCCCAGCACCAGGACCCCGCATGACGCCGCCCGCCCCCACCCCGGACTCGGAGTTCTACCGGATCCGCCGGCTTCCCCCCTACGTCTTCGCCGAGGTGAACGCCCTGAAGGCGACCGCCAGGGCCCGGGGCGAGGACGTCATCGATTTTGGGATGGGGAACCCGGACCTCCCCACCCCGAAGCACATCGTGGAGAAGCTGGTGGAGACGGTGGCGGACTCGAAGACGCACCGATACTCCACCTCCCGGGGGATCCCAGGGCTCCGGAAGGCCCTGGCCGCCTACTACCAGCGGCGGTTCGGCGTGGAGCTGGACCCGGACCGCGAGGCCATCGTCACCCTGGGGTCCAAGGAGGGGCTGGCCAACCTGGCCCAGGCCATCACCGCCCCGGGGGATGTCATCCTCTGTCCGAATCCCAGCTATCCCATCCACGCCTTCGGATTCACCATCGCCGGGGCGTCGGTGCGGTCCTTCCCCCTGGTTCCGGGAATGGAACTTGTGGACACCCTGGAGCGGGCCTACCGGCACTCCGTGCCGAGTCCTTCGGCCCTCATCCTGAACTTCCCGTCCAATCCCACCGCGCGGGTGGTGGATCTGGACTTCTACGCCCAGGTGGTGGACTTCGCCCGTCGGCGGGGCATCTACATCCTGTCGGATCTGGCCTACGCCGAGCTCTGGTTCGAAGGGGATCCCCCGCCCTCCATCCTCCAGGTCCCGGGAGCCCGGGAGGTGGCGGTGGAGTTCACCTCCATGTCCAAGACGTACTCCATGGCTGGATGGCGGATCGGGTTCGCCGCCGGAAACCCCCGGCTGATCTCGGCCCTGACCCGGGTCAAGTCCTACCTGGACTACGGCGCCTTCACCCCCATCCAGGTGGCGGCCACCGCAGCCCTGAACGGTCCCCAGGACTGTGTGGCCCTCCACCGGGACACCTATCGTCATCGCCGCGACGTCCTGGTGGAGGCCTTCGGGCGGGCGGGTTGGCCCGTCCCCTCCCCCCCGGCCACCATGTTCGCCTGGGCTCCCATACCGGCGGGGTACCGACATCTGGGGTCCGTGGAGTTCGCCAAGCTCCTCCTCTCGGAGGCCCATGTGGCGGTGGCGCCCGGCCTGGGCTTCGGCGAATACGGAGACGACCATGTCCGCATCGCCCTGGTGGAGAACGAGCAGCGGATCCGCCAGGCCGCCCGGAACCTGCGACGACTTTTCGAGAGCGGGGCAGGGCGGGAGCAGGTACCGGCCGTAACGGGGGCGTAAGGGTGGCCCGGGGCACCTTGCCCTCCCGGGAGCATCGGGGAGAAGTTGGGGCACTCCGGAGGGGGATGGACCCTCTCCGGCCTCCCTCTGGCCCGCGTGGACCATGAAACGTCGCGACTGGCTCCGTACCGTGGGCGCCGCCGGACTGGCCGGCGCCGCGGGGGTTCCCCTGTCCCTGGCCGGGAGTACGTCCTCCGCCCCGCCTCTCCCGTCGGCCGGAACCGGCCAGGGCCGGGGCCCGGTCCCCTTCCGGGCGGAGGAGGTCCGGAGCATCATCTTCTTCGCCCTGGACGGGACCGGGTTCGAGGACCTGGCCACTGCCTCCTTCTTCTCCCAACGCCTCATGGAGCGGCCCTTCCTCTACCAGGAGCTGCTGGGGCGGGGAGCTTCTGGGGCCATGTTCCCCCATTCCCTCACCAGCGTGGTCACCGATTCGGCGGCCGCCACCACGGCGTGGAGCACGGGGCGGAAGGTGGTGAACGGGGCCCTGGCCCAGTATCCCGACGGCAGGGACCTCCACACCATCCTGGAATTGGCCCGGGAGGCAGGGAAGGCGACGGGGCTCGTCACCTCCACCCGCATCACCCACGCCACCCCGGCGGGGTGGGTCGCCCGGGTCCCGGACCGGGACATGGACGAGGAGATCGCACGACAGTACCTGGAGTTCGCCCCCGATGTCCTCCTGGGTGGCGGTGTCGGCCCCTTCCTTGGCTCCCAGCGGGCAGACGGCCGGGACCTCCTGGCGGAGTTCACCGCCTCGGGGTTCGAGGTGCTCCGGACCCGGGACGAGCTGGCACGGAGCACCGGCTCCCGCCTCATGGGGGCCTTCACGCCCGGCACGGAGCACCTGGCGTACGAGATCGACCGGGTCCACCAGGGGGCCGACAGCCCCTCCCTGGCGGAGCTGACCCGGAAGGCCCTCCAGGTCCTGGACGGAGCGGAACGGGGGTTCGTCCTCCAGGTCGAGGCCGGCCGCATCGACCACGCCAACCACGAGAACGACCCCGGGGGATTCCTCTGGGACTGGATGGCCGCCGACGACGCCCTCCGGGTCATCATGGAGTACGTGGATCGGAACCCGGGAACCCTCCTCATCTCCGCGGCCGATCACGACACCGGGGGCGGGGTGCTCTACGGGCTGGGGACCCGGTACAACGACTCCACCGAGGCCTTCCGGGTCCTCTCCCGGGCCCGGGCCTCCCACGTCGCCCTCCGGGCCCGCCTGGGTCGGAACCCCGGAGAGGCCGAGGTCAGGGACACGGTCCGGGAGCTCCTGGGCTTCCGGCCCACCGACGAGCAGGTCCAGGCGGTCCGGCGCATCCAGGGCCCGGGGGAGCTCCACGGCCACCCGTCGGCCCACGGCACCCGCCTCAACTCCCTCCAGTTCCTCCTCTCCGCCGTTCCCTCCGGGGAGGCGGACCGGCCCAACCTCACCTTCGCCACCGGGAAGCACACCGGCGGAGTGGTGCCGGTCCTCTGCTACGGGGCGGGGGTGGACAACCGCGCCCTGGGGGCGGTGGACAACACCGACCTCTTCCACTGGATGACCACGGCCCTGGGGATGGAGGGGTTCGAGAACCCGTTCATGTCCGAGTCCGAGGCCCTCCAGCTCGCCGCCCGCCTCCCCGAGCCGGAGGAGGAGCGCCCCCACTGGGCCTGACCCCCCACTGCGGTCACTCCGTGGGTTCGGCCCGGTAGAGCGCGCTTCCCCCCTCCCGGAACTCTGCGGCCTTCTCCCGGAGCCCCAGGGCCACAGCCTCTCCGGCGTCGTCCATCCCCCGGGCCTCGGCGTACGCCCGGATGTCCTGGGTGATGCGCATGGAACAGAACTTGGGCCCGCACATGGAGCAGAAGTGGGCCACCTTGGCCCCCTCGGCGGGGAGGGTTTCGTCGTGATACCCCTGGGCCGTCTCCGGATCCAGGGCCAGCGCGAACTGGTCCCTCCAGCGGAAGTCGAACCGGGCCCGGGAGAGGGCGTCGTCCCAGGCCCTGGCCTGGGGATGCCCCTTGGCCAGGTCGGCGGCGTGGGCGGCGATGCGGTAGGCGATGACCCCCTGTTTCACGTCCTCCCGGTTGGGGAGTCCCAGGTGCTCCTTCGGGGTGACGTAGCAGAGCATGGCCGTTCCGTACCAGCCGATCTGGGCGGCGCCGATGGCGCTGGTGATGTGGTCGTACCCCGGGGCGATGTCGGTGGTGAGGGGCCCCAGGGTGTAGAAGGGAGCCTCGTGGCACCACTCCAACTGCTTGTCCATGTTCTCCTGGATGAGGTGCATGGGGACGTGCCCCGGCCCCTCGCACATGGTCTGCACCTCCATCTCCCACGCCACCCGGGTGAGCTCCCCCTGGGTCCGGAGCTCGGCGAACTGGGCCTCGTCGTTGGCGTCGGCGATGCTCCCGGGGCGGAGTCCGTCCCCCAGGGAGAAGGAGACGTCGTAGGCCCGCATGATCTCGCAGATCTCCCGGAACCGGGTGTAGAGGAAGCTCTCCCGGTGGTGGGCCAGGCACCACTTGGCCATGATGCTCCCTCCCCGGGACACGATCCCCGTGACCCGGTTCGCCGTGAGGGGGATGTAGCGGAGGAGGACCCCGGCGTGGACGGTGAAGTAGTCCACGCCCTGCTCCGCCTGCTCGATGAGGGTGTCGCGGTAGACCTCCCAGGTGAGCTCCTCCGGGACGCCCCCCACCTTCTCCAGCGCCTGGTAGAGAGGCACCGTGCCGATGGGCACCGGGGAGTTCCGGAGGATCCACTCCCGGGTCTCGTGGATCTCCTTCCCGGTGGAGAGATCCATCACCGTGTCGGCACCCCAGAGGGTGGCCCAGCGGAGCTTCTCCACCTCGTCATCGATGGAGCTCCGCACGGC
>JBJHCB010000261.1:0-4151 GCA_050485805.1 Gemmatimonadota bacterium
CCTCCACGTGGGTGGGGCCCGCACCGCCCTCTTCAACTGGCTCCTGGCCCGGAAGGAGGGGGGGACCTTCATCCTCCGCATCGAGGACACGGACCGGGAGCGCTCCTCCGAGGAGATGACCCGGGCGATCCTGGAGGGGATGAGCTGGCTGGGGCTGGACTGGGATGAGGGCCCCCATTTCCAGAGCCAGGGGCTCGACCGCCATCGGGCGGCGGCCCTCCGACTCCTGAAGGAGGACCGGGCGTACCTGGACCTCGTCTCCCCCGAGGAGCTGGCCCGGGTCCGGGAGGAGGATCCGGGCCGGGCCCTCCGCTACCCCCGGGAGCAGGCGGAGGCCCTTCCCCCCGGGGAGGCGGCGGAGCGGGCGGCGGAGGGGGAGCCCCACGCCGTCCGGTTCCGGATTCCCGAGGGGGAGACCGCCTGGGTGGACCGGGTCCACGGGGAGGTCCGCTTCCGGAACCCGGAGATCGAGGACCTGGTGATCCTCCGGGCCGACGGCACCCCCACCTACAACCTGGCGGTGGTGAGCGACGACCAGGAGCACCGGGTGACCCTGGTCATCCGCGGGGACGACCACATTTCCAACACCCCGAAGCAGATCCTCCTCCACGAGGCCCTGGGACACCCCGTTCCGGGCTTTGCCCACGTCCCCATGATCCTGGGGCCCGACGGGAAACGCCTCTCCAAGCGCCACGGGGCCACCGCGGTGGGGGAGTACCACCACCAGGGGATCCTCCCGGGCGCCATGGCCAACTTCCTGGCGCTCCTGGGGTGGAACCCGGGGACGGAGGAGGAGATCTTCACCCCCGAGGAGCTGGTGGAGGTCTTCTCCCTGGAGCGGGTCCAGAAGAAGAGCGCCGTCTTCGATCCGAAGAAGCTGGAGTGGCTGAACGGCCAGCATCTCTCCCGGACCCCGTCCCGGGTCCTGATGGGGGAGGTGCTGGACCGTCTGGGGGAGCTCCGCACGGCCGCGGAGATCCGGATGGAGGGGGACCCGGGCTGGTTCGAGGCGCTGGTGGACCTCCTCAAGACCCGCGCCCGCTCCGTGGACGACATCGCGGACCAGGCCCGTCCCTACCTCAGTGCGGCCCTCATCTACGACGACGGAGCGGTGGGCAAGCACTGGATGAAGGATCCGCAGGCGGCCCTGGGGCACCTTGAGGCGCTGCGGGACGGGTTGGCGGCGATGGCTCCCGGGGAGTGGACGGAGGAGGGGCTGGAG
This sequence comes from Gemmatimonadota bacterium, assembly GCA_050485805.1. Lineage (GTDB taxonomy): Bacteria > Gemmatimonadota > Gemmatimonadetes > Longimicrobiales > Gaopeijiaceae > T3Sed10-66. Next base: position 1,223 of record JBJHCB010000261.1, read on the forward strand.
ACGGGCCTCCGGGCCCTCGCGGAGCTACGGGGGGCGGGAGCGGGGAAGCTCATCCACCCCCTTCGGGTGGCCCTCACGGGGCAGGCGGTGAGCCCCGGGATCTTCGAGGTCCTGGTGGTCATGGGGAAGGAGACCTCCCTGGAGCGGATCGAGGCCGGAATCCGGCGGATCCGGGAGGCGGTGGAAGGCGGCCCGCCGGGGGGAGGGAGCCCGTCCTGAGGCGGGGGTGGGGAGGGGCGGGAAACATACGATTCCCCATGCTTGACTTCCTGAAGCGGCGGGGGTTACTCTGGTCCTCGCAACGTTCCGGCGGGCCCGTGAGCCGCCCGCATCCCCATCCTCTGCGGAGCCCTGGATGCCCGCCGTTCTCACCGACACCGAACGGAAGATCCTGGACTACATGGTGCGGTATCTCCGCGCCAACACGTACCAGCCCTCCATCCGGGAGATCGGGGAAGAATTCGGGATCCGGAGCACCAAGACGGTCTCCGAGCACCTGAGGGCGCTGGCCGAGAAGGGCTACGTGGAGCGGGACCCCTCCCGTTCCAGGGGAATCCGGATCCTGGGGGTGGACCTGAGCCCCCAGACCGTCTCCGTCCCCTGCTTCACCTCCCTCCCCGACGACCGCACCGGCTTCGCCTCCGACGGGGTGGAGGCCTACCTGTCCATCGACCGTCGGATGACGGGGAGCAAGGGCTCCTACTTCGTCCGGACCCGGGGCGACGCCTTCTCCGGCATGGGGATCGACGACGGGGACCTCATCCTGGTGGAGCCGGCCGTGCGGGAGGAGCTCCGGGACGGTGACCTGGCCGTGGTGCAGGGGCGGGAAGCCCCCGGGGTCTTCCGGGTCCGCCGCATGGAGGCCGGTCTGGCCCTCCTGAATGGGCGTGCCGCCCCGGAGGAGGGGCCCTTGGTCCTGTCCCCCGAGCAACGGGTCACGGGGAAGGTCACCGCCGTCTACCGGCGGCTGGACGGGGTCCAGGTGGTCACCTCGCCCACGGCGCACTGAACCCTTCGCTCCCTCCCATGTCCATGGTACCGTCGGCCTCCCGCCCGGGAGACCGCCGTTGGATGGCGCGGGCCCTGGAGATGGCGCGATGGGCCCGGGAGCTCGGGGAGGTCCCGGTGGGGGCCGTCCTGGTCCAGGGGGACCGACTCCTGGCGGAGGGCTTCAACCGGACGCGGAGCTGGGTGGATCCCACGGCCCACGCGGAGGTGGTGGTCATCCGGGAGGGGGCCCGCCAGCTCCAGGACTGGCGTCTCCTGGACACCACCCTCTACGTCACCCTGGAGCCGTGCGCCCAGTGCGCGGGCGCCATCGTCCTGGCCCGGATCCCCCGGGTGGTCTACGGCGCTTCCGACCCCAAGGCGGGAATGGTGGAAAGCCTGGGAAACCTGCTCCAGGATGGCCGCCTGAACCACCGGGCCGAGGTCACCCCGGGGGTCCTGGGGGACGAGGCGGGGTACCTCCTCCGGGGGTTCTTCCGGGAGCGGCGGGGCCCGGAGGCCCACGTGGACTCCGGAGAGGGAGTCGGGTCCGGAAGGGGAGGGGAGCTCGGATGATGCCACGGCGAGGGGCGGCAGGGGGCCGGAGACGCGGGGGCTGGGTCCTCGCGTCGCCCGCCCTCCTCCTCTTGGTGCTGGGGGCCTGCGCCCGGGTGGGGATGCCGCCGCCCCCTCCTCCCCCCGAGCTTCCCCCGGCATGGACGCCCGAGCCGCGGGCGGAGGCGCCCGCGGAGGAGGAGGAGGCGCGAACCCGGGGAAGGGAGGCACCCCCGACGGAGGAGCCCGCCCCGGGACGGGAGGGGCCGCCTCCCCCCCTCCGTCCCGGCGCCCCCCTCCCCGACGGGGAGGTCCGTGCGCTCTGGGTGGTTCGTACCGCCCTCCTCCACCCCGATTCCGCCCGGGCCGCCGTGCATCGGGCCCATGGGGCGGGGTTCAACACCCTCCTGGTGCAGGTCCGGGGTCGGGGGGATGCCTATTACCGCTCCCGGTGGGAACCCCGGGCCGAGACCCTCGCCCGGCAGCCGGAGAGCTACGACCCCCTTGGGCTGGTCCTGGAGGAGGCCCACGCCCTGGGCCTCACGGTGCATGCCTGGGTGAACGCCCACGTGGTGGCCAGCGCCCTCCTTCCCCCCACGGACCCGACCCACCTGGCCCTCTCCCGGCCCGAGCTCCTGGCGGTTCCCCGGCCCCTGGCTCCCCGCCTCCTCCGGATGGACCCCCGGGACCCGGCCTACCTCCGGGCCCTCCTGGAATGGACCCGGGATCGGGGAACCCAGGTGGAGGGGCTCTATACCAACCCGGCCCACCCCGCGGTGCAGGACCACCTGGTGGCCGTGGTGACGGACCTGCTGGATCGGTATCCCCTGGATGGGGTGCACCTGGACTACATCCGGTACCCCTCCCCTGAATTCGACTACTCCCGAAGCTCCCTGGAGGGCTTCCGGGACTGGCTCCGGGACCGGGGCGCGGATCCGGACCGGCTGGGTCGGGGAGAGGAGGCCCTCCGGGGGGGCGACCCCCACGCCCTCCCCGGGCACTTCCCCGGCGAGTGGGGAGACTTCCGTCGGGAGCGGGTCACGGAGCTCATGACCCGCCTCCACCGGGAGGTCCACCTCCGGCGCCCCGGGGCGGTGGTGTCCGCCGCCGTCTTCGCCAACGCCGACGACGCCCGGAACGGCCGATTCCAGGCGTGGGAGGACTGGCTCCGAAGCGGCGTGGTGGACGTGGTGGCCCCCATGGCCTACACCGCCTCGGACGCCACCTGGGACAGCCAGATCCGTCGCGCCGCCCAGGCCGGCGGACCCCGGCGGGTCTGGGCCGGGGTGGGGGTCTATCAGGACTCCTTCGAGGGGGCCGTCTCCAAGGGCCGGATGGCCGGCCGGATGGGTGTGGGGGGGCTCGCCCTCTTCTCCTACGACTGGGC
>JBJHCB010000262.1:0-4138 GCA_050485805.1 Gemmatimonadota bacterium
GCCCTGGGGGTCCGCCATTCCGATGTCCTCGGAGGCCATCCGCACCACCCTCCGGGCCACGTAGAGGGGATCCTCCCCGCCCCGGAGGATCCGGGCCAGCCAGTAGAGGGCGGCGTCGGGGTCGCTCCCCCGGACGCTCTTGTGGAGGGCGGAGATGAGGTTGTAGTGCTCCTCGCCGGCCCGGTCGTAGAGGGCGAAGCGGTGCTGCAGGGCCTCCCGCGCCTCCTCCAGCCCCACCCGGCCCCGGGGGCCCACCAGGCGGAGGGCCGCGTCCAGGGCGCCCAGGGCCCGGCGGGCATCGCCGTCCGCACTCCGGGCCAGGAAGGCCAGCGCCTCGGGATCGGCCTCCACCTCCATGGCCCCCGCCCCCCGCTCCCCGTCGGTGAGGGCCTCCCGGAGGATGGCCTCCAGGGCGGCCGCATCCAGGGGCTCCAGGATGAACACCGGGGCCCGGGAGAGGAGGGGCCGATTCACCTCGAAGGAGGGGTTCTCCGTGGTGGCGCCCACCAGGACGATGGTGCCGTCCTCCACGTGGGGAAGGAAGGCGTCCTGCTGGGCCCGATTGAAGCGGTGGATCTCATCGCAGAAGAGGATGGTCCCCCGACCGGTGGCCCGGTGCCGGGTCCGGGCCTGGGCGATGACCTCCCGGACCCTGGCCACCCCCTCGGTCACGGCGGAGAAGCTCTCGAAGTGGGCATCGGCCCGATGCGCCAGGAGGCGGGCCAGGGTGGTCTTTCCACTCCCGGGCGGTCCCCAGAGGATGCAGCTCTGCAGACGCCCCCCCTCCAGCATCCGACGGAGGGGCTTCCCCGGTCCCAGGAGCTTCTCCTGCCCCTGGACCTCCTCCAGGCTCCGGGGCCGCATCCGTGCGGCCAGGGGAGCGTCCGGGTCCCCCGTGGCCGTGGCCCGGGGTCCCCCGTGGGCCTGCCCTTGGGGATCCGATCCGCCCCCTCCCTCCCCGGGGAAGAGGTCCAGGTCGTCCCCCGAGCCGGGCTCGACGCCGTCTCCCACCCCGCCGTCCCCCCCTTCCCTCATGCTCCGTCCTCCGGCCGCCGGGGGGGAGTCCCCGAGGGCGCTGTCCCCCGGGGGGAGGGAGGCGACTCGAGGATCTCCCGGGCCCGGGCGGCCAACTGGTCGGGATCGTTCAGGGAGGGATCCTCCAGGGTCTCCTCCAGGAGGGTGCGGAACAGGGCTCCGAAGGCGGGCCCGGGGCGATAGCCCATCCGGATCAGGTCCCGTCCCGTGAGGGCGAGCTCCGCCTCCGACAGAGGGGCCCCGCTCCGGGCCTCGCTCCGGAGGCCCCGGAGGAGATGGGCGGCCTTCCGGTGGGCCTCGGCGCGCTCCTCGGGTGGGAGGACGGCGGCTCCCGCACGGAGGCGCGCCGCCACCACCCGGAGGGCCCCTGCAAGCCCCTCCCGACCCGCCTCCGCAAGCCAGCGGCGGCGGACGGAGGCGTCGTCCCCCGGGTCCGGAGGGTGGGATGCCACCGCCGCCCACCCCCCCACCACCCGCACCCGGGCATTGGAGGAGCGGATCCGGACGAGGAGGGACGCCGCGGCCCGGGCCGCGGCGGGGATCCCCCCTCCTTCCCCTGCGCCGTCCCCCCCCACCCGGACAACGGTCAGGAGGCCGGCCAGGCGGAGCCCCGGGGGGTCCCGGGGAAGGAGATCCACCGCCCGGAGGGCCAGGGCCCAGCCGTCCCCCTTCCCGTCCCGGCGCCCCACCGCCCCCGCCAACTCCGGGTAGAGGAAGGCCAGGGCGCCGCTGGCGGCGTAGAGGGAGAGTGCGGCCGAGGGGAGGCCGTCGCCTTCCAGGATCTTCTCCAGCTCCTCCCGGATCCGCTCCGGGGAGAGGATCCCCATCTGCCCCACGGCGTCGCACAGGGCCCGCCAGGTGGGCCCGTCCACCCGGAAGCGGAAGCGCCCGGCGAAGCGGAGGGCCCGGAGGATCCTGAGGTAGTCCTCGGCGAAGCGGTCCTCCGGGGGACCCACCGTCCGGATCACCCCCGCCTCCAGGTCGTCCCGACCCCCGTGGGGATCGTGGAAGACCCCCCGGAGGGGATGCCAGGCCACGGCGTTGATGGTGAAGTCCCGCCGGGCCAGATCCTCGTCCAGGGTCTCGGCGAAGGAGACCACGGCGTGCCTTCCGGTGGTCTCCACGTCCCTGCGGAAGGTGGTGACCTCGTACAGGGTCCCGTCCCGGGCCAGGACGCCCACCGTCCCGTGGTCGATCCCGATGGGTACGGTGCGCCGGAAGAGGCGGCGCACCTGGTTCGGGTGGGCCCGGGTGGTGAGATCCCAGTCGCCGGAGGGGATCCCCGCCAGGGCATCCCGCACCGCTCCCCCCACGGCCCAGGTGTCGTGTCCCGCCTCCTCCAACGTCCGGGCGATCCACCGGACCGCCCCGGGGGCCTCCGGCTGCGTCATCCGCAGCGCACCGCGCCGCCGTTCACGTTCAGGATCTCCCCGGTGACATGGCGGGCCAGGGGAGAGCAGAGGAAGACGATGGGTCCGGCCACGTCCTCGGGGGTGGCCATGCGCCCCAGGGGGATCCCCGCCGTCGCTTCCTCCCTCGCGCTTCCCTGGAGGGCCGGGGCCACCATCTCGGTGTCCACCCACCCCGGGGCCACCACGTTCACGGTGATGCCCCGGGGAGCCAGCTCCACCGCCATCCCCTTGGCCAGAGAGCCCAGGGCACCCTTGGTGGCGGCATAGTCCCCATGTCCGGGCTCCCCCCGCTGTCCCGCGGTGGACCCCACGAGCACGATGCGCCCATGGGGGGCCACCCTCCGTGCCGCCTCCCGGCCGAGGAAGAAGAGGGAGTCCAGGTTCACCGCCATGGTGCGCCGCCACTGCTCCGTGGAGAGGTGGGCCAGGGACACGGGGTCGGGGGGCCAGATCCCGTGGTTCCCCACGAAGAGGTCCACCGGGCCCAGCTCCTCCTCCACCCGGGAGAAGAGGCGGGGCGCCTCCTCCTCGCGGGAGAGTTCGGCCTGGTGCGCCAGGGCGCGGCCTCCCTGGCGGCGGACCCCGGCCACCACCTCTTCCGCCGCCTCCCCCCGGGCCCGGTAGGTGATGGCCACGTCGGCGCCGGCCCGGGCCAGGAGGAGGGCCGTAGCCCGACCCACGCCCCGGGAGCCCCCGGTGACCAGTGCCACCCGCCCCCGGAGGTCCAGAACCGGATCCGTCACGCCGACATCCACTTCCCCCCCAGCTCCCGCTGGTGGTGCTCCTCCGAGGCCCGGATCTCCCCGAGGAGCTCCCGGGTCCGTGGATCCAGCCCCGGGGTCACCTCCGCCTCCCGGTAGAAGGCCACCTCCTCCGACTCCCGGGCCCGGGCCTCCTCCTCCCATCCCTGGAGGGCCACGGGGGTCTCGGGACCCCGGGGGGGCGCGTCGCCGGAGAACTCCGGGCTCGCGCCACCGAGCTCCAGGAGCCGGGCGGAAACCCGGGAGAGGTGATGCTGCTCGTCCGCCAGGAGCTCGTTCAGGCGCTCCGCGTCCCGATGGGCTCCGGCCAGCTCGGCTTCCGCCGCCAGGGCCCGATAGAACCGGGCCTGGGCCCGCTCCCGGGTCCGGGCTTCCACCAGGAGCTCCACCGCCGCGGCAGGGTCCGGAAGGGGGTCCTCTCCCTCCCCTCCCCCCCCCTCGGCCTCCACGACGCGATCCAGGATCTCCCGGAGCGCCCCCTGGGGATCGGGGGCGTCGGCGGCGTCCTCCATGGCCCAGGTCAGGAGGGCGTCCGCGGCCAGGAGTGCCTCCGCCGCTTCCCGGTCCCGGCCCGGCCGGTCCACGGCCTGGTCCAGGGCCCGGAGGGCGCCGGCCACCAGCTCCCGGGGAGCGGCCTCGGGCTCCACCCCGGCCCAGCGCCGGATCCAGCCCCGGACCACCTCGGGGGTGGGGGGCTGCCGGGGGTTCATCCCTCCACTCCCACCAGGCCCCGGAGAACCTCACTTCCGTGGCGGAGTGCTTCGTCCACCTTTCCGGCGTCCTCCACGCCCCCCTGGGCCATGTGGGGCCGTCCGCCTCCCCTCCCCCCCGCCACCCCGGCGATCTCCCGGACCAGGTCCCCGGCCCGGACCCCCCGGGCGATGAGATCGTCGGTGACGAAGGCGAAGAGGGCGATGCGGTCATCGGACC
>JBJHCB010000263.1:0-4135 GCA_050485805.1 Gemmatimonadota bacterium
CCACCTCCTCACCATGAGCTCGGGGCTCGAGTCCACCTCCATCCGGAACTATGGACGGTGGGTCTCCAGTCCCGACTGGGTCCGGGCCGCCCTGACCCGGCCCATGCACTTCGAGCCCGGGGGGCGGATGGTCTACAGCACCGGGAACAGCCATGTCCTCTCGGCCATCCTGACCCGGGCCTCCGGGCGGAGCACCCACGCCCTTGCCGTGTCGGGCGTCGGGGAGCCGGCGGGGATCCGTTTTCCTCCCTGGCCCAGGGATCCCCAGGGCATCTTCTTCGGAGGGAATGACATGCTCATCAGCCCCCGGGACCTGGTCCGGTTCGGGGAGCTCTACCGGCAGGGTGGAACCCTGGAGGGGCGCGAGATCCTTCCCCGGGCATGGGTGGAGGAGTCGTGGCGGGTCCGGATCCACTCCCCCCGCGATGGGAACGGATACGGACTGGGGTGGTGGGCCCGGGAGGCGGGAGGACACCAGGTCCGGTTTGCCTGGGGCTACGGGGGGCAGTTCCTCTTCGTGATTCCGGCACTGGAGCTCACGGTGGTCTTCACCTCCGACCCCTGGGCTTCCCGGGAGGGATCGCACCTCCGGGTGCTCCACGACCTGCTGGACGACTACCTGGTCCCTGCCGCGGAGCGGGGGGATGGGGGCGTCCCGTGAGAACCCTCCTCCTCCTCCGGCACGCGAAATCCAGCTGGGACGACCCCGGCCTTTCCGATCTGGATCGTCCCCTGGCCCCCCGGGGGCGCCGGGCGGCCCGGGCACTGGCGCGCCACTTCCAAGGGGCTTCCATCCGGCCCGACCGGATCCTCTGCTCCCCCGCCACCCGGACGCGTCAGACCCTGGCCGCCCTTCGGGAAGGATCCGATGCCCCGCTCCACGGCGTCCCTGTGGAGGAGGACGGGACCATCCATGAGGCCCACCCCCGGGATCTCCTCGGGAGGATCCGGGAGGTCCCGGAGACGGTGGACACCCTCCTGGTGGTGGGGCACAACCCGGGGATGGCCGACCTCGCCCTGCGCCTCCTGGGATCCGGCGCCCACCATCCGTCCGTGGATCGCCTCCGGGAGAAGGTGCCCACCGGGGCCCTCATCACCCTGGAGCACCCGGAGGACGGCTGGACCGGGTTGGCCCCGGGGAGCTGCCGGCTGGCCTCCTTCCTTCGACCGGCCGATCTCCCGGATCCCGAATAGGGCCTCTCCCGGGACCGGTGTCCCGGTGCCTCCCGTCACCAGCCAGGTGCTAGCGCCACGCCCGGGGGGCGCGCCGGTATCTCCGGAAGGCCCGCACCGCCGCCTCCGTCCGAACCCCCTCCCGGGCCTGGTGCCAGCCCACCACCATCCCGGCGGCCCGGTGGCCTTCCGGATCCCGGAGCCCGGGCGGGAGGTCCAGGAGCAACGCCTCGGCTGCGGCCACGTCCTGCAGCTCCCCCAGACGGTCCTGGAGCTGGGCGAGCCGGCGTCGCCACCGGCCTCCTCCCCGGGTCGTCTCGGGGAGGAGGGGAAGGAGGAGCTCACCGGCATAGCGGAGCCGCTTCACCCGGATCCGGAGGCGATGCCGGTGGGCGGGAGAAAGGCCCTGGAGGCTCCGGCCTTCGTTCCGGATCCGTCGATCCATCCGCCTCAACTCCCGCAAGGCGAACCGTCGGGCGGTGGGGGATCGCCCCCCGTTGCCGGCCCGGACCGCCTCGCTCTCCAACCAGTCCCCCACCCGGAGGACCAGTCGGGTGAACCTGGGAGCGAGGACGGCGGCCAGGGCCCGATCCCGCACAGCTCCGCGTCGACGTTCCAGCATCTCCCCGAGCGCCGTCAGGTGGGGATCCCCCGGACGCGCCTCCAGCACCGGCGGCAGGATCTCCCCAAGGAGGACGTCCAGGTCCCGAAGGGGGGCCAACTCCCCCAGCAGCCAGCGCAGCTCCTGCCGGAGGGAATCCGCCGCCCCCGGGTCCAGGAACTTCCGGAAGAGGCGGAGGATGGAGAGGAACCGACGGGCGGAGACCCGGAGCTGATGCACGGCGTCCGGGTCCTCCCTCACCGCCAGGACCTCCTGGTTGGCCAGGAGGGGAAGGAGGCAGGACCGGCCCGCGCTCCGGACCACCCCGGGGATCCCCCCGCTCGGGTCGAGGGGCGGGGCCACCCATCCCAGGGGTGAGGGACAGGTCCCCGCGGCCAGGCGGTACCCCCGCTCGGGCTTGGAGGGCGCCAGGATGCGGAAGGGCGCCAATTCCAGGAGCTCCAGCGCCAGCCGGTAGAGGTCCCCCGGCCGACCCTTCCGGAGCTCCAGCTCCAGTTCGAAGAGGGGCTCCCTGCGCCGCCCGGCCACGATGCCGCCACGGTCCAGATCCACCTGCACCTCCCACTCGCCCTCTCCCAGGACCCACGAACTCCGCCGTACTTCCGTATGGAAGACGGGGGCGACCCCGGCGGCGCGGGCCTCCTCCAGGACACCCGGCCGGATCCCCGGCCCCACGCGCCGGAACAGGGCGGCGAAATCGGGGCGGTCCCCCTTCACCTCCATCTCCCACTCGAGCCGCTCCCGGCTTCCCATCCCCACCGAGGCCTTCAGGGTCTGGACGAGGAGATCAGTGTGGGTGGAGTGACGGACGCGGAGCTCCATCCCCGCCTTCCGGAGGGTCTCCCCCCGGGTGTCGAAGTAGGTGGATCGGAGCCGCTGGACGGCGGGTCCCTCCCGAAGCAGGGCCCGCACCCGGGGTTGCCGCTGAAGGGTCCGGAGGGCCCGGGGCTCGATCTCCAGCTTGAGCTCCGTTTCCCTGGGGGGCATGGGAGGGCTCCGGAAGGGCCCGGTCCCGGCCGACCCCGCGCCGGGACCGGACCGACCTCAGAAGAGGATCCCCAGGGAGAAGGGGATGAACCGCTGCGGGTGATGGTCGTCGAAGACGTTGTGGAAGCGAGCCTCCACGAAGGTGTTGAGGCCCCCCAGGGTCCACCTGATCCCCAGTCCTGCGTTGAGCCCGAGGAAGTTCTCGGCCTCGCCGCCATGGGTGTGGTCCCCGTGATCCGTCTCCTCCTTGCTATTGTACAGGCCCACCCCCGCGATGAGATAGGGCTGGGCGTCGGACCGGCCCGCGAAGGGAATCACGGCGTTCAGGCGCCCCACGATGTGCCGCAGGGTGTCGTCGTCGTGACTGAAGGTCTGGTAGCCCACCTCTCCCCGGAGAGCGAAGGGAAGGCTCCCCAGGGCCCCGGCCTGAACGAGCGCGTTGACGTGGAGGCCGGCCTCGAACTCGTCCCCGATCTCTCCCACGGGGAAGGTGGCCCCGCCCCCGAACCCCAGGGCGAAGGACCGGTCCTGCGCATGGAGGTCACCGGCCAGGAGCGCCAGTGCCAAGGTCAGCACTCCCAGGAATCCAACGCGTCGTGTCATCGCAGTTCTCCGGAAAACGTGAGGTGGGACAGCCGATAGCGGCGTTTCAATAAGGAGTCGGGCCGTCCCGATGTCAATCGGGTTCCCTTGCGCAAATCCCCCCCGGATCCCAGCATACGGGGTCCCCCGCCACATGGTCCTGTCCCCACCCCGCCCACGGAGTTCAGCCATGCTGATCCGCAGGCCGAATGACATCCCTTCCTCGGAGATCACCCCTGAAGGGGTGTACCTCGATCGCCGGCGCTTCATCAAGCAGGCGGCGGCCGGTGCCCTCCTGGCCGCGAGCCCGGGGCTCCTAGCGGCGGGCTGCGAAGGCCCCCCCGCCGGGGACGCCTCTCCCGCTCCCCAGGCCGACGGGCTCGCCCTGGCCATGGGGGATGACCTCCGGGACGAGTTGACCCCCTGGGAGGATGTGACGGGGTACAACAACTTCTACGAGTTCGGGCGGGACAAGGGGGATCCGGTCCGACACTCCGGGTCCTTCCAGCCCCTCCCGTGGACCGTGGAGGTCTCGGGGCTCTGCCACAACCCGGGGACGTGGGACCTGAACGACTTCCTCTCCCCCTACGCGCTGGAGGACCGGATCTACCGCTTCCGTTGCGTGGAGGCGTGGTCCATGGTCATCCCCTGGCGGGGCTTCCCCCTGGCGGACCTGGTGCGACGCGCCGAGCCCATGGGGAGCGCGGGGTACATCGCCTTCACCACCGTGTACCGCCCCGAGGAGATGCCCGGGCAGCGGCAGCCCATCCT
>JBJHCB010000264.1:0-4126 GCA_050485805.1 Gemmatimonadota bacterium
CCCTGCGGACGTGGTGGAACGGATTCCGTCGGTGATCTGCCCCCTGAGGGTCGCCGAATAGTCCACGTTCAGGTTCACGTTCTGGCGCCGGTAGTTGCTCCGGAACCCCTGCTGGAGATTGGAGACGGCGCCGAAGGGGAAGAGCTGGAACTCGTCGGAGTTCATCAGATCCACCCCGAAGGTGAGGCGGTGGGAGAGCGCCTCGGTGGCCTGGTGCTCGGCGGTGAGGCCGCCGGTGAAGCGGTTTCCGTTCTGGAACGCCTCGATGGCGGTGAGGCTCTCGGTGGAGACGAACTGTCCCTGGGGACCCCCCACCAGCCCGTTGATGGTGTACCCCCGGGTGTTGTTGGCATCCGGGGTGTGCTGCACCGACCGCCGGGTGAAGCCGGAATTCAGCCGGAGGGTCAGGTCGCTCCGGGGCACCAGCGTCATGTTCAGCCGGGCCGAGTAGGCCGACTCTCCGCCGTTGGGAAGGATCCCCTCCTCGTCCCGCCCGGTGAGGGCGGCATAGTAGGAGAAGGTCTCTCCCCCGCCCGTCACGGAGATCTGGTGGGACTGGGTCCGCCCCGACTGCACCATGGCATCATGGAAATAGTTGGAATATGCGGAGATGTCCCACCACTCCAGCGGGGTCGAAAGGACCCCGTAATCTCCGCTGTATCGCCACTGGGTGGCGCCTTCCCGGCCCCGGCGGGTGAAGATCTGGATTACCCCCGCGGATGCCTCGGAGCCGTAGAGGGTCGCGGCGGAGGCGCCCCGGATGATCTCCACCCGCTCGATGTCCGCCGGGTTGATGTCGTCCAGCCCGGACCAGGAGGCCCCGGCGGTGGTGGTCTCGATCCCGCTGGAGCTGGAGTTGTCGATGCGGATCCCGTCCACGTATATGAGGGGCTCGTTGGACTGGCTCACCGAGGCCGCACCCCGAAGGACGATGCGGCTCCCCTGTCCCGACTTCCCTCCTCCGGGCATGACGTTCACGCCGGGGGCCCGGGCCTGGAGGAGCTGGGAGAGGGTGTTGATGGGCGCCACCTCCAAGGCGGTGACGTCCACCGAGGCGATGGAGGTCCCGATCTCCCGCCGGGCCACGCCGGCCACCTGGCCCGTGACCACCACCTCGTCCAGCGCCACCGCGCTCACGCTGAGGACGAAGTCCAGGGTGGCGGTCTGACCCGCCACCACCGTCACGGACTGGGTATCGGTGCGGTACCCCAGGGAGCTGACCCGCACCTCCTGCTCACCGGCGGGGACGCTCTGGAAGGTGAACTGCCCCCGGGCGTTGGTGATGCCGGAGCGGTTCAGGCCCGGGAGGTTGACGAAGGCGTTGGCGATGGGCTGGCCGCCGGTGCCCACCACGGATCCGGTGATGATTCCGGTCTGGGCGGAGAGGGCGGAGGCGGCCGGGGGGGCGAGGAGCCCGAAGGAGAGGAAGAGGACGGAGGCGAGGGCGAGGAGCGTTCGAGGGGTTCTCGACGCCGGGCCTCCGCCCCCGGAACAGCGCGGATGCGGACCCATGAGGGACATGGCACCTCCTGGCTGCGGGGGGAGGGGGGACCGGCGCCCCTCGGGGCCCGGCCCCGTGGATCATGGAAAAAATCTGGTAACGGGGGACCGGCGCCACAACCTCCGGCCGCCCTGGGGAAGGAGGGGATCGATGGGGGGAAGGTCAGTCGGACCGAAGTTGCTGCAGCAGGAGCTCATAGTTATGGAGAAGCGCCTGTTGCTGGAAGTAGAGATCGGAAATGAGCCGGTAGAAGATCACGTAGTTCTCCCCGGCGAGCTCGTCCCGGAAGGCCTCCCGGGACCCGAGGAACTCCACGGCGGACCGGACCGCTCCGTCCACATACTCCTGCTGGCGGAAGATCCGGTTGATGGCCATCCGGTCCCGGATGTCCATCCGCACCTCGGTCTGCCGGAGCGTCTCCAGGCTGTCGTGGGTGAGGATCTCCTGGAAGATCCCCCGTTCGTCCAGGAACTCCCACGGGCGGAAGGCCTCCAACCCCGGCAGCCCCCCGTCCCCTTCCGCCGGGTCCTCATCCGCCAGGAAGGCCTCCAGGCGCTCCCGGATCTCCAGGTGATAGGGGGCCCAGCGCTGGAGGATGGCCTGGTTCGTCTCCACCTCCTCCATCACCGCGCGGAGAGCGGTGACGGTGGCCCGCTCCTCCTGGACCTGGAGCCGGTAGTCGTTGAGCCAGAAGGCCAGGAAGACGCTGGCGAAGATGAGGATGCCCTGGATGGTGTGGTCCAGGAGGCGTCCCCTGAGGTCCGTTCCGGTGGGTGGGGTCATGGAGCGCGGGGGGAGGCGGGTCCGGCGGGAGGCGGGTCCGAGGGGTGGCGGGTCCGGCGGGTGACGATCCGGCGGGGCGGTGTGCCGACCTGGGGCCACCCAGCCCCGGGATGCCAGGGTAGGACCCCTTTCGGGGGATGGCAATCGGCGATGCGGGCAGGGAGGACGGGGAGGGCTCCCCGGCTCTCACCTCCATGGCGATGAGGCCCCCCGTCGATCCCCCGAACGGATCCGGGCCCGACGGCCCTCCGGAGGCCGGGAGGCAGCTGCCCACGAGGGCCGAGGCCAGCACCGTGAGCCCCACCGGGCGGAGGGCGCCGAGGGGAGCTGGGGAGGCGGGAGCCAGGGCGGCCATTCGGCGAAGGGGACGGTTCCCGAACAACCTAGCCTTCGGAAGGGAATCGCCACCACGCAGGTCACGGACTTGTTACCGGATCCCCGTCAATCCCCGGGCGGAACCCGGGTCACCCGGGCGTGGAAGGTCTCGAAGCCCACGTCCCCCCGGGCCGGGAAGAGCCCGGGCATGGCCGGGATCCCCAGGTCGAGCCTCCGGAAGGCCCGGGTGAGCCATCCATCGGGGAGGTGTCGCTCCCCCTGCTCCAGGAAGAAGGTGCTCCGACCGGCGCTTCCGTCCCGGATGGACCACTGGTCGATGAACCAGACCTGGTGGGACTTCCTGAGTCCGCCCTCCACCTCCACGACCCCGCGTCCCGTGCCGTCCTGGAAGAGGAGGAAGGTGGCGAAGGCCACCCCGGTGCCGAAGGGCGACCCCTCGCTCCCCGTCTGCTGAGCCCCGGTGATCCGCCAGATGGGGGTCCGATCCCCTGGGTTCAGGATCTCCTCCACGGGAAGGAGGAGGCGGGACCCCAGGGCGGTCCTCGCCCCCGATCGGGGCGGGCCTCTCCGGGAGGTGGTCCGCACGGGGGACTGGGTCGTGGGATGACGGGTCATGGTGGGGCGCGCTCCTGGAGGTGGGGGCTGAGTGGATGGGGAGTGGGCCGTCGGACCGGGGGCGGATCCGAAGTCGTGGCCACCTCCGGCATGCCCCCGTCCAAGTCCTTCCAAGATGTTCCGCACACCGGGACTCCGTTCTGGGTATGCGACGTAGTCCCCGGATGGGGATGACGTAGTCGGTCGTCCCGGGACCAGGAGAGAGGGGGGAAGGCGGGATCCGCATGGGCGGAGTCCGGCAATTTCTGCAGGATGACCCTGCAGGAGCGTCCGGGTGGAGGTCCAGGTCGGCTCGTGTCCCGAGGGGTGGGTGGCCGCCGGGGAGCGTGGTCCGATGGCCCCCGCCTCCTGGGACGCCGTGGCACCCTGCTTGCCTTCCGTCCCAAAAGCATCGGGTTCCCGAGGACCCCTCGGCCTCGCCTCCACCTCACCTCAGCTCCACCTCACCCCCACCAGGAGTGGACCATGTCCGGATCCGTTCGCCCACCCCGCCGCCCCGTGACCCGCTTCCATCCCCGGGGGGGCGCGGCAGCCTTTGTCCCATCCCCGGCCCTGTCCCAGACATCGGCCCTGTCCGTGGCCATCACCCTGGCCTTCACCCTCGTCCCGGCCATGGCCCCCGGAGTCGCGGCCCAGACCCCCCCGGGGGTGAGCCAGGGGACGAAGTCCCTCTCCTTCGGGATCGACGGGTCGGGAAGCAGCGAGGCCGGCCTCTGGATCTTCATCTCCGACCGGACCAACCTGGGTCTCCTGGGCACCCTGGACTGGGTCTCGGAGGACCGCACCGGGGGTCGGTCGGACCGGAGCCAGTTCACCCTGGGCGTGGGTCCCCGGGTGAAGTGGTACATCACCGGAACCCCCCGGGTGGGCCCCTACTGGTTCGGAGCTGTC
>JBJHCB010000265.1:0-4098 GCA_050485805.1 Gemmatimonadota bacterium
GAGGGAAGGAGGTCGGTGTACTCCTTCAGCGTGTTGGCGGGCTGCCCGAGTTGGTTCTCGGAGTTCACCTCCAGGCGGTAGTCCTCCACCCGGGCACCGCCCACCAGGCGGAGGCGGGGCGTCACCTGGACCTCCCCCATGAGGAAGGCGGCCATGAGCTCGTCGGCGGCGTCGTAGGACCCTCCGGAGAGCTCCCGGGAGAGGAGGAAATCGTCGTCCTCGGGGCCCGCGAACCGGCCGTCGAAGAACTCCTCGGGGGAGAGCTGCCACCGTGGATCGCTCGGAGCCCATCGGAAGGCCTGGATCCGGAAGCCCTGGCTCCGGGCGTCCCTCTCCGTGGTCCGCCGCGAGACCCCGGCCCGGATCCGATGGGGGTTCCCCTGGTCGGAGCCGAAGGAGAACCCGTAGCTGGCTCCCGTCTCCAGGGAGCTCTCCTCCAGGGAGCCGAAGCTCCGGACCGCGCCTTCGAAGTCGTTGAACCAGACGGGCACGTCGGGATCCAGCCAGGTGACGAACTCCGAGCGGTCGGGCTCGCTCCGGCCCACGCCGGCGGAGGTGAGGGTCCAGTCGAGCCGGTGACGGGAGCCCACCTGGTGCTCGCCCCGGAGCTGGTTCGAGCGGACGCTCCGCTCCACGTAGGTGAGGCGATCCACCTGGACGGAGGCCCGGGTGTTCTCGTCCATCCCGGCCTCCCGGCGCGCGGTGTGGTCGGCGCTCCGGTTGTAGCTGTTGCTCAGGTGGACCTGGGAGTGATTCCCCAGCAGGGTGGAGAGGTTCACCATCCCCCCCCAGAGGACGGAGGTGGTCCCCGACTCCCCGTCATACCGGTCGATCTCCGTCTCCCCGGAGCCCACCCGGGCCCGTCGGTGCTCCAGGCGGACGTCGTCGGAAAGGGAATAGGTGAAGGAGCCCAGGTATCCCAGCGTGTGGTCCAGCAGGGGACGGGAGCCCCCCACCGAGGCCCCCGCGGAGAGGGGCAGGCGTCCGGTGGACTCCCGCACGGACCAGGCGTTCCGGAAGGAGTTCACGACCTCGTTCACCTGGGGGCCCCGGGAGGCCGTGCCGGGATAGTTCGCCGCTGCGGCGGGCAGCTCCCGGGGCGCGGTGGCCATGGCCCGCCACTCTCCCCCGGTGGTGGGAGCGGTCAGGACCCGCTGTCCCGTCACGTCGGGGTGGAATCCGGTGGAGAGGGAGAGGGACCAGACCTGCCGGGAGGGGAAGTCCGGCGTGCGGATGTCCACCGATCCCCCGGAGAAGTCCCCCGGCTGGTCCGGGGTGAAGGTCTTCTGGGTGCTGATGGACTGGAGGAGCCCGGTGGGGAAGAGGTCCAGGGGGACCACCCGCCGCTCGGGCTCGGGGGAGGGGATCCGCGACCCGTTCAGGGATGACGTGGTATAGCGCTCTCCCAGCCCGCGGACGAAGACGTACTTCCCGTCCTGGACGCTGACCCCGCTCACCCGCCTCACCGCGGCGGCGGCATCGCCGTCGGGGGATCGGGCGATCTGTTCCGCCGAGATGGCATTCACCACCCCGGAGGAGGTGCGCTGCTCCCGGAGGAGGGAGACGGCGGATCCGCCCTCCTGGCGGGCCTCCACCGTGATCCCGGCCACCTCCACGGCGGAGCGGCGGAGGGGGACGTCCACCCGGGCCACGGCTCCGGGCGCCACCTCGATCCCCTCCACCACCTCTTCGGCGTACCCCAGGAGCAGGACCCGGAGGGAGACCGGGCCGGCGGGCACGTCCCCGAGCTGGAACCGGCCCTCCACCCCCGCCACGGCGCCCCGGGGACCCCCCACCACCAGGACCTGGGCCCCGGTGAGGGGCTGGCCCGTCTCGGCGTCCCGAACCTGTCCCATGATCCGACCGGTGGTGGACTGGGCGTCCAGGGTCTGGAGCCCGAGGGCCGGAGACGAAAGGACTCCCAGCACCACGGCCATGGCCCCCAGGGCCAGGGTCCGGAACCCGTGCGTTTGCGAACGAACCATGCTGCCTCCTCCTTGGGGAGCGGAACCGTTGACTTCACGGGTGGGTGGCCGGAAACCGGCGCCCCGGCTCGATCCGGACCGGAGGGAGTCCCCGCTGCCGGAACGATGGGCCCACCGTGTAACGGAAGGATGGCAGGGGTGTGTAACGAAACGGCGATATAGGAGGATCGGATCGGCGACGACGTAACGGCCGGGGGGGCGGGCCGGGGAGGGTGTTTCCCGGATGTTACATTCAGGTGGGGAGGGCGTTACCTCGGGGGCCTAGACTGAGGCGTCGACGGACTCACCGCCGTTCCCTTGCATGCGCCCCGGAGGTCCCTCCTATTCCAGATGACGATCGGATCGGCGCGGCCCGGAGGGGATCCGGACCGGCCGCACCCTGGGTGCACTCGGGAGGGGACATGGAAGACCACCTGGTGGAAGAACAGCTCATCTACGACTGGAACGACCGTCCGGAGACGGCCCCCCGCCTCCGGAAGGTGGAGCTGGACGACGAGACGCTCCGGGACGGCCTCCAGAGTCCCTCGGTCCTGGATCCGCCCATCGACGAGAAGATCCGGATCCTCCACCTCATGGACCGGATGGGGATCCACTCCGCCGACATCGGCCTTCCCGGGGCCGGCCCCCGGGCCGTCACCGACGTCCGGGCCCTGGCCCGGGAGATCGCCGACGGAGGGATGCGGATCGAGGCGAACTGTGCCGCCCGGACCATGGTCCGGGACGTGGAGCCCATCGCCCGGATCTCCCAGGAGACCGGGATCCCCATCGAGGCCTCCACCTTCATCGGCTCCTCGCCCATCCGCCAGTACGCCGAGGACTGGACGCTGGAGCGGATGCTCCGGACCTCGGAGGAGGCGGTGACCTTCGCGGTCCGGGAGGGGCTTCCGGTCATGTTCGTCACCGAGGACACCACCCGGGCCCGGCCGGACACCCTGAAGGCCCTCTACGGCAACGCCATCCGGTGGGGCGCCCGGAGGATCTGCCTGTCCGACACGGTGGGACACGCGACCCCCTGGGGCGTGCGGGCCCTGGTGCGCTTCGTGAAGGAGGAGATCGTGGCGCCCTCCGGCGAGGAGGTGAAGGTGGACTGGCACGGGCACCGGGACCGGGGGTTCGGCCTGGCCAACGCCTTCGCCGCCATCGACGCCGGGGTGGACCGGGTCCACGGCACGGCCCTGGGGATCGGAGAGCGGGTGGGGAACGTGGAGATGGACCTCCTCCTGGTGAACATGGCCCTCCTGGGGATCCACGACGGCGATCTCACCCCCCTCCGGGAGTACTGCGAGCGGGTCTCCCGGGCCACGGGGGTCGCCATCGAGCCCGGGTATCCCATCTTCGGGCGCGACGCGTTCCGGACGGGAACGGGGGTCCACGCCGCCGCCATCATCAAGGCCGAGGCCAAGGGGGATGCCTGGCTCGCCGACCGGGTCTATTCCTCGGTGCCTGCCTCCATGGTGGGGCGCGAGCAGGACATCGAGGTGGGTCCCATGGCGGGCCTGTCCAACGTGAAGTACTGGCTCCGTTCCCGGGGGTTCGACGCCTCGGACGAGGAGCTCTGCCAGCGGATCTTCGACTACGCGAAGACCCAGAACCACACCCTTGCCGAAGAGGAGATCCGGGGGCTCATCGCCTCGTAGCAGGGAGCCGGCGCCGGACTTCCTGCCTTCCCCCGGGTCGAGGGTTTGCCCTATGGACCTCGCCCTGAAGAGGAGTCACATGGAAGCCACGCCTGCCCAGGCCGCCGTCCCCCGCATCCTCGTGGTGGAGGACGAGCCGGACATCGCGGCCCTCATCGCCTACCAGCTCACCCGGGAGGGCTTCCGGGTGGAGACGGCCTCCTCCGGGGACCAGGCCCTGGCCGCGGTGAACCGGGAGGTGCCGGATCTCTTGGTCCTGGACCGGATGCTCCCCGGCCTCTCCGGGGACGAGGTCCTCCGGAGCCTGCGGGCCGAGGGGGCCACACAGTCCCTCCCGGTCCTGGTCCTCACGGCCAAACGGGAGCAGGAGGACCGCATCCAGGGGCTGGAGCTGGGCGCCGACGACTACCTCACCAAGCCCTTCTCCCCCCGGGAGCTGGTGCTGAGGGTCCAGTCCATCCTCCGGCGGGCGGACC
>JBJHCB010000266.1:0-4076 GCA_050485805.1 Gemmatimonadota bacterium
CGAGGACAGCGGCCACCTGCGAGAACACCGGGCCCAGGGGCGTGCGCTGCCACCCCCCGGGGCGGAGGCCCAGGAGCTCCTCCAGCCGGCGCAGGGTGGCCCGGAGCTCTGGGCCCAGGGCCCGCTCCAGGGCGGCCCGGTCCCCGGGGGTGGCGCGGGGAGGCACGGACTCAGTCGGCCCAGCGCCACAGCCGGCGAAGCTCGCCAACGAGGGGGTCCGCATCCGAGTAGCCCCGGCCCCGAAGTTCCGGGAGGAGCCCCTTCGATTCGTCGGCGATCTTCCGCAGTGCCTTCAGGTGCGGGGCGGCGCGATCATGGAGCTTTCCCAGGCGGGGGCGGAACTCCTCCTCCTCCCACCGGCGCCGCTCCCGGATGAACTCGGACTGCACGTCCCCGTGGGCCGCCCGGACGTAGCCACGGGCCGCCTCGAGCTCGTGGACCAGTTGGGCATGGGTGAGCTCCGGATGCGGGCCCCTGCCGCCGGCGCGGCGGGCCTGGAACTCCTCCTCCAGGAGGGCGAGCTCGCCCTGGAGCTCCTGGTGGCGCTGGCGGGCCTTCTCGAGGGGGGTGGTGCTGGTGCTGGTGGCCATGGCAGTCTCCTCAGAATGGCTAGTCGGGGGGTTCGGTGGGGGCGCCGGCGGGGGCTGCCCGGGGGGTGGGGGTCACTGGGGCGATCGCGCCGAAGTCGGGGATCGGTTGCTCTCCGGACGGACGATCGACGCGAAGCAACCACTTGGCGTAGGGCTGCCCCGCGGCGTTCCTGGCGTCGGGCAACCGCTTCACCCCGATGCGCTCTCCGGGCACCGGCCGGAGATCCGTGAACTCCTGCTTCAGAACCTCGTGCAGGATCCACAATCCCCACTGCTTCCCCGAGGTCTCATCTTCGACGATGGCGATGGCGCACGGGCCGTAGGAGGTCGATCCCCTCTCGTATCGGGCCAAGGTTCCCACCAGCATCTCGCCGGGCTTCGGCAGCCATGCCTCGGCGAACTCCCCCTCATCCTCCTCGAGGGCCCGGCGGAACGGGTCCGCATCCTCACGGGGGCCCCGGTCCCGATGGGGACCACCGTTCAGGTACTGCACCACCTCCCGGGCCCGGGAGCGGAGCTCGGCCAGGACGCCGGCCTCCAGTTGCTCCACCGGGCCGTCGAAGAGGAGGCGGGCTGGGGGTTCGGCCACCAGGTCCACGCCGGCGTCCTGGAGGGCGTGGAGGAGCTGAGGGATCGGAGTGGGGTCATGCATGGGGGCCTCCGGAGGTGGAGGTCGTCGCAGCTGTGCGGTACCGGCGGGCGGCCTCCGTCCGTCCTGCCTTGATGGCGCACGGCGGGCACCGGAGCACAGCGAAGTGGGGAGCTGGGGGAACGGGGCGGCCGCAGTCGGCGCACTCGGCCTCGGGGTGGGAGGGAGGCTCCCTCACCGGATCAACCCTCGGAGCTGGCGGAGGAGGTGGAGGGCGTAGCTGCGGAGGACCGCCAGCCACATCGGACGGCGGCGGAGCACTCGACTCCCCGGCGGCGGGCGAATTTTTTTCCACACCCCTTACCTCCTGGTCCGGTGGGTTCGTCGCCTCGGCTTGCTTCCCGGTCGAGTCGGGGGCGGAGCCCCGAAGCCTACGGCCTCCCCCGGCTCCGACTGCTTTTTTTTCGTCGGGGGAGGGGAGCCAGGTGAAGCCGTCGTCGTCCTCGGACGGCCCTCTACCTTCGTCGCCTTCCGGATAGCTCGCGGTTACTTCTTCCTTCGTCGGGGGCACACCTCCGGCCCCTAGAACAGGGCCAGGAGACAGGGCCGCCGGATCCCCATAACCCTTGTCCTGGTTGCCCTTGGACAGGGCCACAGGACCGGGCCCAGGAACAGGGGACGTCACAGGGCCAGGCCTTGGGGCCCGCTGGAGCTTTCCGTATCCCACGATCAGGATCCGGGATGGCTCTCGGCGTACCGTCCCCCGCATCCAGGAGATGGTCCCGTTCTCTTCCAGTTCCACCAGGAACCTTCGGACCTTGGTCCGTCCCCACCCCCACCGCTCCTCGAGCCACCGGGTTCCGGTAAGAGCCACCCCGTGGGCCCGGTCTGATCGCTCATCCCAGGCGGCCAGCCCGTACAGGTCTATGAGAGCCTGCCACTTGGTGGCCGCCTCTCCGGTCCTGGCTGGTGACAGGGGGTGTGAGGGGTCCAACATCTCCCGCGGGACCCGGAGGTGTGCCCGGGAGGGGTTCGCCAGGTAGCCCTGGGGCTCGGCGGTGGCCAGCACCGCCATGGGGTGGCGCTTCGGGTCAGTGGCCATCCGTCCGCCGGCCGGAGTCCTCCGGGACACGGGTCACGCCGCGGCGCCGTCCTCGGCGTCCCCCCCTGCACGGATCCAGTCATCCACGGCGTCCAGGTCGATCCGGATCTGCCGTCCGATCCGCACCACTCCAGGCACCCGCCCTTCGCGCACCAGGTCGTAGGCGCGCCCCCTCCGGACCCCCAGGCGGGCGGCGAGGTCGTCCACCGTCCCCAGGGGGTTTACCGTCTGCTTCTGCATGTCATCCTCCGGTGTCGGTTGAGTACGCTCGACACCCCCAGCATGCGCTTGGGCCTGGATCACACCAAGGCGCATGGGGGCCTTCCGGCATGTGCCGGACGACCGGGAAAGGATTCCGTACCTGTGGGGAAAATGCGCCAGAGAGGGCGCGGGGAGGGGTCAGTCCTGGGGTTCCGTACTACGTTCCCCGTCTCCGGCCCATGGCGCCAGCCACTTCGCCGCGTACCGCTGGAGTCGGGCCTTGATGATCGGGTCGGTGAGGTCTTCGGGCGGGAGGACGTCCCGAAGGGCTTCACGGATCGCCGAGATGGTTTCCTGGTCATACTGAGGGAGGCGGCGGCCAGGACGACAGCGCTCCCACGCCGCCCCGACCGCGAGACTCCCCAGCTCACCGGGTCGCCCTGGGCCGTCCTGCGGGAGGAGCATCACCCCCCGCTCGAAGTCGAACTTCGCACCGCCCGCCTGGATCATCCCCAGGATTCGCTCGCCCTCAGCCTGCAGCTTCCTCAGGATAACCGCGGCGTCCCCCCAGGGAGATTCATTCCGGTCGGCGTGGATTCGCTCGAGGACCTCAGCGGACCGGGCGTGGACTGTGGGATCGCCGATCTCGCGGAGGACGCGAGCCAACGCAGCCGTCCCGATCACAAGGATGGACCACAATTCGTAATCGCCCACCGGGCCGTCTCTCATGGCCCCCGGAATCCAGCTGAAGTCCGGGGGTCCGTCCATTCCCTCACTCACCCGATCAGCTCCCCAAGGCGGGCCGTCGCCTCATCCTGGAGGCCCGGGAGCACCGCTGAGTAGGTGTCCAGGGTGAGGGCCACGGTGCTGTGGCCTAGGCGCTCGGATACCACCTTGGGGTTCACGCCGGCGGAAAGGAGGAGGCTGGCGCAGGTGTGGCGGAGATCGTAGGGGCGGATGGAGGGGAGGTCCGCCTCCTGGAGGATCCACTTGAACTCCCGGCGGGCCAGGTGCTGCCACCGGAGGGGCTCCCCGGTCTCATCCACGAAGATCAGGCCATGATCCGTCCAGAGCTCCCCCGCCTGGAGGCGGTCCTCCGCCTGGAGCCGCCGATGCTCCCGAAGGGCCTCCACGGCGAAGGGCGGAAGGGGAATTGTGCGCCGGCTCCGCTTGGTCTTCGGCTCCCGGAGGGACCAATCCGGTCCGTTCCGGGGGCGGGTGAGGGCCCTGCGGACCCGGACGCTCTTCCCGTCGAAGTCTGCCCAACCGAGCCCGAGGGCCTCCCCGGGCCGCATCCCGCTCCCCAGGAGGACGATGAAGATGGCCCCCCACCGTTCCCGCCGGGCCGCTTCCACGAACGCCTGGGCCTCCTCGGCCGTGAGGACCGTCATCTCCCGGCGGCGCTCCTTCGGGAAGTCCAGCATCTCCGCCGTCGCCGGGTTGGACGGAATCACCCGGTCCCGGACCGCGGTGGAGAGGGCGTTTCGCAGGACCCCCACCACGTTCCGGATCGTCCGGGGAGAACGCCCGAGCTCCTCCATCCGGGAGATGATATTCCGGACATCCGCCGGGGTGAGCTGCCCGAGGGGAATAC
>JBJHCB010000267.1:0-4056 GCA_050485805.1 Gemmatimonadota bacterium
ACGTCGTCGCCGGCCTCACACCCCGACCCCCCGGTCCGCCCCCACCATGGGCAGGCCGGGGGGTCGCTGCGTTGGGGGGCCACGCGCCCCACGCCATCGGGCCGGCGCCGTCGCTGCGAGCGGCTACTCCGCCCCGGCCTGCGGCCCCGCCTGGAGCAGGGCCCGGGTGGCGGCCTCGGGGTCGGGAGCCGCCATCACCCATCGGATGACGGCGATGCCGGCGGCCCCCGTCCCCCGGAGGAGGCGGGCCCGCTCCGGGGTGATCCCCCCGATGGCCACCACCGGGACCGGGACCGCCGCGGCCACCCGGGCCAGTCCCTCGGGACCGATGGCGCCTCCGGCGTCGGCCTTTGAGTCCGTGGGCCACACCGTTCCGCAGCCGAGGTAGCTCGCTCCCTTCTCCACGGCCCGACGGGCCTCTTCGGGGTCGTCGGTGGAGTAGCCCACAAGGAAGCCCGGGGGGGCTAGGCCCCGTACCGCCTCCACCGGAAGGTCGTCCGGTCCCAGGTGGACGCCATCGGCGTCGCATGCCAGGGCCAGATCCACCCGGTCGTTCACGATGAGGAGGGCGCCGGACGCTCGGGTGTTCGCCCGGAGACGAAGGGCCAGGGGGAGGATCCCGCCGGCGCCCAGGACCTTCTCCCGGAGCTGGATGCATCGGGCCCCTCCCCGGAGCGCGGCGGAGACCACCGCCTCCACCCCCCGGGGACCCGCGGCTTCCCGGTCGGTGATGACCACCAGCCGGAAGAGCTGCGCCGGGAAGGGCGAGGGGGACATGGGGAAGGTGGAGGGGCGCCGCGGCGGGGGTCCGGAGGCCTCAGGTGGCCCCGTTGTCCGATTCCCGCCTGCGATCGGCTTCCAGGCGGTCCCAGAGGCGGCGGGCCTCCACCCGGGCCCGGTTGTGCTCCTCCAGGGTCCGGGTGAAGATGTGCGTTCCGTCGGGCCGGGCCACGAAGTACAGGTAGTCGTGGTCCTCGGGATTCAGGGTGGCGTCCAGCGCCGCCTCCCCCGCCGCGCCGATGGGTCCGGGCGGGAGCCCCGGGTGGGCGTAGGTGTTGTAGGGATGGTCCGCCACCGCATCGATGTCCCGGTAGAGGAGCCGGGAGCGGCGTTCCCCCAGGGCGTACTGGACGGTGGGGTCGGCCTGGAGGAGGTATCCGATCCGGAGCCGGTTGTGGAAGACGGCGGCGATCCGGGGCATCTCCGTGGTCCCCCTGGCCTCGGCCTGGACGATGGAGGCGAGGGTCATGACCTCCTGCTCCGTGAAGCCCAGCTCCTCGGCCCGGGCCCGCCGCTCGGGGGTCCAGAGGGACCGGTACCGGGCGGTCATGGTCCGGACCACCGACTCGATGGAGGTGCCCGGGGTCAGGAGGTAGGTGTCGGGGAAGAGGTAGCCCTCGAGCCCCGGCCCGGGGACGTCCCACGTCTCGTGGGCGTCCGCGGCTTCCAGTACGGCCAGAACCCCGTCGGGGGGCGTCCCGGACACCACGGCCACCCGTCCGGCGATCTGCCGGAGGGTCCACCCCTCGGGGATGGTCATGGGGACCGTGACCACCCGGCCCTCCACCAGGCGGTCCAGGATCCCGAACCACCCCTCTCCCGGCGGAATCGCGTAGAGTCCGGCGCGGATCTGCCGGTCATTTCCCCGGACCCGGGCCACGGCCCGGAAGAGGGTGGGATGCCCCACCAGGTCCCGGGCCACCAGGGTGTCGGTCACCTGCTGGAAGGAGGCTCCCGAGGGGACGGTGATCCGCGTGGGCTCGCCGGCGCCGTCCCCGGGCCCCCCGCATGCCGGGGCCAGGGCCAGGAGGAGCGCGAGGGGGGCCGCCGGAAGGAGTCGCCAGCGGGCGCGGGCGCCGGGGCGGCGGCGGATGCCGGGGCGGACGCTCACGGTGTTCCCCCGTCCAGCCAGAGCTGCAGGATGAGGACGGCAGCGCCCGCATCCACCCGATCCTTCTCCTCCCGGCGCGCCCGGGAAAGTCCGGAGCCCCGGACCAGGCGCTCCGCCCGGACCGAGGTCATCCGTTCATCCACGAAGTGCACCGGGACCCCGAGACGCACGGCCAGAGCCTCGCCCACATCCCGAACCTCCCGGGCCCACTCCCCCTCCTCTCCGGAGAGCTCCAGGGGAAGTCCGAAGACCAGGGCCTCCACCCCGTGGGCCTCGGCCGTCTCCTCCAGGGCCTTCAGGGGTGCGCGCTTCCCCCGTCGGCGCCGCAGTGTGGGAAGGGGGGAGGCCAGGGTCCCGGTGGGGTCGCTCAGGGCGAGCCCCACCCGCACCGTTCCGTAGTCCACGCCCATCACCCGCATGGCCCTCCACCCGCGCCCCTCAGACCCGCTCCAGGATCTGGTCCAACTCCGCCCCTTCCACGAGGAGGGCATGGCTCTCGGTCACCGCACCGGGATGGCCGAAGAGGAACCGAGCCGCGTCGTCTCCCCGGGTGGGACAGGCCACCTGCAGGACGGCGATGGGGCCTCCGGCGGTCTCACCCAGGACCCGCGCGAGCATGCCGGTGGAGAAGGGGCATCCTTCCCCTCCCTCCGACGGGGCGGCCTCGGCCCACTCCCGGGCGGTGAGGAGTCCCATCCCCGGATGGACCCGGGCGTGGCTCACATGTCCCCACCCCCGGGCACGGAGGAACTCCCCCAGCGCCGACCAGAACGCCTCGCTCCCCAGGGTCGCGGGGCTCCCGCCGTCCACGCCTGCGGCGAACTCCCGGTAGACCGCCTCGCCGGCGGCGTACCCCGTCTGCTGGAGAATCCGGGCCGTCGCCTCCGGCCCGGCCTCGGAACGGAGGGCCCGGGCCAACGCGGGAAGGGTAGCCACGGGGAGGCCGCCGCCGGCGACGGAGGCGCGGGGGGCGGGGGGCGCGGGGATCGCCATGGGATCCGGGGGCGAGGGGCGGAGGGGGAGGCCTTCCCGGGGCGCGAGCGGGGAAGGGGGAGCACGGGACGGAGGGCGCGGGGGCCCACGGACCTTGAAATATGGGGGGAGAAGGGTGCCGCCACCACTCCGGGCCGGGGGACGGGGTTCCGGGGGGAGCCCGGAGGGGGTGGACCTTCCGGTCCTCCACGAGGTATCCGATCCCTGGCAGGGGTTGAAGGGAGGTTGGGGTGGAGCGTTGCGGCGGCGGTCTCCGGCCATGGGTCGTCCTCCGTGGAAGGCGCCCACCCTCCACCTCCGTTCCCTCCCTGTCCCTGGTTTCCGCATTTCCGGGGACGGCACGACCGCCCCGGTCCGCCCGATCCACTCCACGACGGAGGAGCGAGATGGAATACGACGACGATGCCCGCCTCTTCAACTTCGTGTCCGGCCTCATCTGCGGCGCCGCCATCGGGGCCGGCGTGGCGCTCCTCATGGCCCCGGACTCCGGAAAGAAGACCCGGCGGCGGATCCACCGGGCGGCCGAGGACCTTCGGGACACCGCCTCGGACCGATGGGACGACATCTCCGAGGAGGTACGGGAAAAGGTGGACGAGGCCCTCTCCACCGCCCGGAAGCGCTTCTCCTGACCGGCCGGTTGAACCCCGTAACCTTCCTCGAGGGGAAGCGCGACGGGGAGCGGGTCGATCCCGAGGCCCTCCGGGGCTTCCTCCGGGGTTACCTGGAGGGAGAGGTGGAGGACTACCAGATGGCCGCCTTCCTCATGGCCGTGGTCTTCCGGGGGATGGAGGGGGAGGAGCTCACCGTCCTGGTGGATGCCATGCTCCACTCGGGCGCGGTCCTGGAGCTGGACCACCTCCCGGGACCCCGGGTGGACAAGCACTCCACCGGGGGAGTGGGGGACAAGGTGTCGCTGGTGCTGGCCCCCCTGGCGGCGGAGGCCGGGCTCTTCGTGCCCATGATGTCCGGGCGGGGGCTTGGCCACACCGGGGGGACCCTGGACAAGCTGGAGTCCATCCCCGGCTTCCGGACGGACCTTCCCCTGGAGCGGTTCCAGGCGATCCTGGAGGCGGAGGGGGTGGCCATGACCGGCCAGACGGAGGCCATCGCTCCCCTGGACAGGCGCCTCTACGCCCTCCGGAGCGTCACCGCCACCGTGCCCTCCATCCCCC
>JBJHCB010000268.1:0-4027 GCA_050485805.1 Gemmatimonadota bacterium
TGGACTGGGTCTCGGAGGACCGCACCGGGGGTCGGTCGGACCGGAGCCAGTTCACCCTGGGCGTGGGTCCCCGGGTGAAGTGGTACATCACCGGAACCCCCCGGGTGGGCCCCTACTGGTTCGGAGGGCTCAACTTCCTCCACACCCGTCGGTCCGAGGAGGGGGAGCCGGACCGGAACAGCCGGGGTGCGGGGATCGACGGCGGCTTCGGGGTGGACTGGTTCCCGGTGGACCAGATGTCCATCGGCGGGTGGACCGGCCTCCGGTTCACCAACGACCGGTTGGAGAACGACGACCAGATCACCCGGTTCCGGGCGCTCACCACGGGGCTGAGGATGCACATCTACTTCTGATGCTTCCGAGGGGTCGGGACATCCGCCGCGGCGGAGGCATCCGCCGCAGTGGGGAGGCCGCTACCGGGTGGAGGGGAGCTCCGGAAGCGGCCCGTCCTCCTCCAGCCGCCGAAGGGCGGCCAGCAGGTTTCGGCACGCCGCTCCGTCCACGCCCGCCCCGGACAGGAGGTCGGACACCTTGGCATCCAGCGCGGCATCGGGCAGCGGAAGCTCCGGGTCCCCGGTGGCGGCTCTCCGAAGCTCCCTGACCCGGGAGCCGTCCACCAGCTCCAGCTCCACCGCAGCCCCCCACCGTCCGGGATAGGCTTCCCCCAGGGTGGGATCCGTCGTCAGCCGGGTCCGTTCCAGGAGGGAGCGGACCCGGCTGTCATCCAGGAGGGGGGCCTGGAAGGCGGACGGCCCCGGTCGTCCCTCCAGGAGGGAGGCTGCCACCGCGTATTGAAGGCTGAAGCGGGCCTCCTGGGGGGTGCGGGGGAGGGGACGGTCGGTGACATCCAGGGCCGCCGGGTACGTGCCCACCCGGATCCGGGCGATGCGCTCCGGGTCCGGCGACCCGGCCGGCTTCCCCGCCCCGTGCTCCAGGCGGGCCCGGAGGGCCAGGGCGGCGTCGATGGCCGCGTGGGTGTGTCGGCAGCAGGGATAGGGCTTGAGGGAGGTCTCGTGGAGTCTCCAGCCCGAACCGGGAGCCAGCACCGCCTCGGGGCGCGGGTCCGGGCAAAGGGCCCGGAAGAGCCCCTTCTCCCCTTCCAGGATCCGCTCCGGGCCCGTGAACCCGTGGACGGCGAGCCGGGCTGCCCGGAAGCCGGCCGCAGCGGACTGACCGGCGTGGAGGGGTTTGGTCATGGACCCCTCCTCGTTGAACTGCCAGAGCCCTGCGGCCTGGGTCCCCGCGTTCCCCAAGGCCCACACCCACGCGTCCTCCTCCAGGCCCAGAAGGTGGGCCGCCGCCGCAGCGGCCCCGAAGACCCCGGCCGTGGCGGTGGTGTGGAAGAGGCGGTAGTGGCCCGGACCCAGGGCCTCCCCCACCCGGATCATGGCCTCGTACCCCACCAGCACCGCGTCCAGGAGGGCGTGCCCTCCCTTCCCACCATGGGCCGAGACCTCCCACGCGGTGGAGATGACGACGCACCCCGGGTGGGTCACCGAGGAGCGATGGAGATCATCCGTCTCGGTGACGTGGGCATGGGCAGCAGCCAGGAACACCCTCCCCTCCAGGCTCCGGTCATCCCCGCGCGAAGCGGTGAGGCGACGCCCCACCGGATCGGATTCCCCGGCAAGGCGGGATCCCACCCAGTCCCGGACCATGCGCTGGGCCTCCCTGCGGTCCGCCCCCGAGACGGGAAGTGCGCGGATCGCCCGGGACAGGCTCCGGGAGAGGGAGCTCACGGCGCCCCGCCGAAGCCGGCCGTGGCCTCCATGGCCACGCCCCGGGGTCCGACCGCCCAGAGGGAGAGGAGGGCGGGATTCCCCTCCTTGCGACCCTCCAGCCGGAAGGGCTCCCCGGCGAAAAGGGGGCTCACCGCCCGGTACCGGAACCGGAGGAGGGGACCGGGTCCGCGGCGGACACCAGCGTCCAGGAGCAGGGTGGCCAGGAGGGGCCCGTGGACCACCAGCCCGGGGAAGCCCTCCACTTCCGTGGCCCAGGCCGGATCGTAGTGGATCCGGTGGCCGTTGAAGGTGAGGGCGGAGTAGCGGAAGAGGTCCACCGCATCCGTGGTGAAGGGCTCGCTCCACTCTCCGGGAGCCGGCGGGGCGGGACCGTGGGGCGGGGGAGCGGGGGCGGCTCCGGGGGGCCGGGCCTCCCGGTAGGCGAGGAGCTGTTCCTCCTCCACCGCCGGGCCCCGCTCCGTGGTGACCCGGTGCCGCACGGTGACGAAGACCAGGCGTCCGGAGCGACCCTCCTTCTCCTCCACCGAGCCCACGGTGGAGACCCGGCGGGCCCGGTCCCCCACCCGGAGCTCTCCCGGGAACGCGAGGCTCCCCCCGGCCCACATCCGTCGCCCCAGGGGGATCGGGGGGAGGAAGCTCCCCAGGCGCTCGTGCCCGTCGGGGCCCAGCCGGGAGCGCCGGACCAGGGGCTTGAAGTGCAGCCAGTGCCACCCCGGGGGGAGGGAGGTGCCGGGTCCGAAGTCCTGGGGATCCCGGTCCAGGAGGGCCGCCATCCCCCGGGCAGGGAAGGGGTCCAGGACCTCCTCGGCCACCTCCTCCCGGCCCACCCAGGCGCCGGGACCGGGGGCTTCCGGTGCGGTGGGGGTCTCGTCTCCCGAGCGGCTCATGGGCTGCCTCCGGGAACGGGCTCTCCCGCCCGGGCCAGGATCCGTTCCGCCCCCAGGACAAGGGGACGGTCCACCATCCGGCCGTCCACCACCTGCGCGCCCTCGGAGCTGCGGGCGGCGGCGTCCAGGATCCGGCGGGCGGCTTCCACCTCGGAGGGGTCCGGGGCCAGGGCCGCGTGGATGTGGGGGATCTGGGCGGGGTGGATGGCGAGCTTCCCCTGGAACCCCAGCCGGGCGGCCCGGGCGGTCTCCGCCGTCAGCCCCTGGGGGTCGTCCAGGGGGGCCCAGGGAACGTCGATGGCCCCCACGCCCGCCAGCGCCGCAGCGTGGACGATGCGGGAGCGGGCGTGGAGGAGG
This sequence comes from Gemmatimonadota bacterium, assembly GCA_050485805.1. Taxonomy (GTDB): domain Bacteria; phylum Gemmatimonadota; class Gemmatimonadetes; order Longimicrobiales; family Gaopeijiaceae; genus T3Sed10-66. The sequence continues at coordinate 2,987 of JBJHCB010000268.1, forward strand.
GGCTCCCACTCGAAGCGGGCTCCCACCTCCGCCGCCAGGTCCATTCCCCCGAAGACCAGACCGGCCAGGGGAAGTCCGGAGAGGGCCAGTTCCTCCACCCGGTGGAGTCCCAGGGCCGTCTCCACCAGGGGGAGGAGTCGGGGGGAGTGATCCGCCGAACCCTCCTCCGCCGAAGATCCTCTCCCAAGGTCCCCCAGGAGACCGGAGAGCTGCCCCGCGCCGTCCACCTTCGGAACCATGAGGATCCGGGGACGCCGGTCCCGGGGGAGGGCGCGGAGGAGGGCCAGGTCCGACTCCGCATCCGGGGAGGCCGGGGCGTTCACCCGGAGGACGAGCTCCGGACCCCTCTCCCCGGGATCACGCTCCCGGAGCCAGGCCCCCACCGCCCTGCGGGCCTCCTCCCGGTGGGCTGGGGCCACCCCGTCCTCCAGGTCCAGGCAAACGGCGTCGGCCCCCGCCGCCACCGCCTTCCCGAACCGGTCGGGTCGGGATCCGGGGGAGAAGAGGATGCTCCGGAGGGGTCGCCGTCGGGGGTCGGGTGGGGAGGACATGGTGTGGGCGGCCCGGGGGTCAGAAGGAGCGGGGGAGGCCCAGCACGTGTTGCCCCACGTGGGCCAGGACCAGGTTGTTGGAGACCGGTGCCACCAGGTAGAGGCGGGCCTCCCTGAACTTCCGCTCGATGCCGTACTCGCTGGCCAGGCCGTAGCCCCCGAAGGCGTCCATGGCGGCGTTGGCCGCCTCCCAGGCCGCCTCCGACGCGGCCAGCTTGCACATGTTGGCCTCGGCTCCGCAGGGAGCCCCGGCGTCGTAGAGGGCCACCGCCTCGTCCCGGAGGGCGGCGGCGGCACGGGTGGCGATGTAGGCCCGGGCCAGGGGAAACTGGATCCCCTGGTTCTGCCCGATGGGTCGCCCGAACACCTCCCGCTCCCCCGTGTACCGGACCGCCCGGTCGATGAAGTAGTGGGCGTCCCCCACCGACTCCGATCCCAGGAGGATCCGCTCCGCGTTCATCCCCCCCAGGATGTAGGAGAAGCCCTTCCC
>JBJHCB010000269.1:0-3993 GCA_050485805.1 Gemmatimonadota bacterium
ACCCTCTTCGGGGGCACCTGGGCCTGGTGCCCCGACGCGGTGGACTTCCACGCCTACCAGATCGTGAACATCTACGAGGACGAGAACGCCTACGAGCTGGACCGGGGGTGGATCACGGTGGAGCGACCCAGCAACCGGCGCGCCGACGGGAACATCCAGTTCACCATGCGCCAGGAGGGGCACTTCGAGCTGGCGGTGGGGGACCGGAGCCGGTCCGGGGGGCAGTGGGCCATCTGGGAGGCGGTCCACGGGCCGGTGGGGGAGGACGGGTATCCCCGCCCCATCTGGGACCACGAGACGGGGGTCATCGACCGGGAGACGGCGGAGTACTGGCGGGAACACTTCGACCTCCACCACCACCTCCGCCAGAACTGGTCGCGCCTCGGCCCCGACCTGGCGGGGAAGATCCACATCGCCACCGGGGACATGGACTCCTACTACCTGGAACTGGCCGTCTACCGGCTGGAGGAGTTCCTGGACTCGGCCACCGATCCCCCCGCCCAGGCCCGGGTGGAGTACGGCCGCCGGCAGCCCCACTGCTGGCTCGGCGAGTCCCCAAACCGCCCAGGAGAGGAGATCAACTACCGGGAGTTCGTGGAGGAGGTGGCCGAGTACCTGGCCCGCCGTGCTCCCGGTGGCGCGCCCATGGATTGGCGGAGACGGTGAGCCAGGGGCGGGCGGGCAGGTCACGGGGGGGGGTGTCCCCCCCGGACCACCCGGCCCGTCATCCCCCCCCCGGTCCGCTCACCAGGGAGTTGAAGATCACCTTCAGCGTCCCGTGGGTCTGGAGACGATGCTGCGGGCGGAATCCGATGAGGACCACCTGCCCCTGGCCGTGGCGGACCAACACCATGGCCGCCTTTCCGGCCAGGTGCTCCTCCCCCAGGAGCCACCCGCTCTCCATGACGTCCCGGTCGACGAACTCCACCACCCGGTCCACCCGCTCGTTGTGGTCATGGACCGTCACCTCGTACGCCTGGTTCCTCCCCTGCTGGAAGCCGAAGAGCACCAGGGCCTCCTCCGGCATTCCGTAGCCCGCCGGGTGGGAGGTGTCCACCCGGGTCCGGAGGGTAACCCCGGGGTCCCAGTAGTCCGAGGGGGAAAGTCCCTCCAGGACGTCCCGTACCGGAAGGGGGAAATGGCGGATGGGGAGCTCCCCGGCCTGGGCGAAGGTGATGAGGGTCCCCCCGTTCCGGACGAAGGCCTCCAGCGCCTCCACCCCGGCCTGCCCGAATCCGCTCCGGTACGGGGGCGGGACGTTCCCCCCCATTCCGAAGTCCGCCGGGTCCGGACCCATCATGAGCTGCGCCGGGTCGTTGGGGAGGATGACCACGTCATAGCTACCGGTGAGGTTGGCCTGGGTCATCCCCGGATCCAGGATGCTGTCGTAGGGGAAGCCGAAGTCCTCCAGCATCATCCGGGTCCACCCCTCGTCCATGCTTCCCCCCCAGTAGCGGTGGTACATCCCGATCCGGAGGCGCTCCACGGGACGGACTCCGTCTCCCGGTGCGGACGCCAGGGGGAGGAAGTCCACCCCCGTCTCCCCCGCCACCCGCTCCAGGACCGGGGTGGGGGCGTCGGCCGACACCAGGAAGTCCCCGGGGCGGAGGTCAGTGGCCCCCGGCTCGTCCACCCGCCGGACCGCCACCCCTTCGTCGAAGAGATGGTTCACCGCCCGGAAGGCGGCGTTCTGGCGCCCCTCCACCCGGTATCCCGCCGCGCCCGCCTCCACCCGGCCCACCGCCACCGGGATCCGCCCCTGGGCGTCCAGGGGCCAGTCCACCCGCGTCATGGGGCGCTCCACCGGGGTGGCCACCCGGTCCACCCGGACGCCCATGAACTCCATCATGGTGTGGGTCCCCAGGTCGTAGGGTCGGATGGGGTTTCCGTCCCGGTCCCGGGTGAAGTGGTTGTCCGGGTAGTAGGTCCGGTCCAGGAGCCACCGGATCACCCCCCGCTTGGGCTGGGCCATGGTGACGTACCAGCTCCCGGCTCCGTAGGAGCGCCCGCCATGGACGAAGTCCTCCGTCACCTCCCGCACGTCCACCCCCTGCAGGAGGAGGCGATGGACCATCTTCCGGGCGGTGAGGGGATCGTGCTGGTCCGCCGGGATCAGGTAGCCCGCCACCGGCCCCTCCGGCCCGGCGGTGATGGGCTCCGCCCGCTCCCCGCGCTCGATCTGGTTCCGGGCCTTCCGCCAGGCGTTCCGGAGGAGCATCTCCCGGTTCTGGGAGGCGACCTCCAGGGTGGCGACGGCCGAGAGCTTCTGGTATTCCACGATGTCCCGGACCCGCCACCACCCCCCGGGCCAGGGGTTGGGAAAGTTCACCTGGGGCTCGTAGGTCTCGAGTTGACGCCGGTTCCCCTCCAGCTGGTCCCCGTGGAGGTAGACCGGGGTGGCCAGGCGCCCGGTCCGGGCCGCTTCGGTGAGCATCCCCGCGATGTTGTGGAAGGGGGTGATCCAGTGGAACCCGAAGTGTCCCCACCCCGAGTACATGGAGTAGCTGGTGACCCCTGCGTATCCCTCCTCCTCGAGGCGGTAGCCCATGTGGGCGCCGAACCAGTTCATCTCCCGCCAGACCAGGGGGTCGCCGTCGGGGCGGATGGGCTCGGCATAGGGGGGGATGTAGAAACGGGCGCTTGTGCCCCCCATCTCGTGGTGGTCGATGTAGGCCTGGGGCACCCACTCGCGGAAGAGGAAGTGGGCGGCGTAGACGGACTCCACCGTGTTCTGCATGAACGCGTCACGGTTGTTGTTGTGTCCGATGTACGGATGATAGAGCCAGGGGATGGCGGACCCTTCGTAGTCGGTCCCCACCCATTCCCGGTACCAGTCGGTGATGAGCCCCGTCCCGTCGGGGTTCAGGGACGGGAAGAGGATGGAGAGGGTGTTCTCCAGGATCCGCTCCATCACCGGGTCGTCCCGGGTCACCAGGTCGTAGGCCAGCTCCGCCGCCGTCTGGGTGGCCGCCACCTCGTTGGAGTGAACGCCGAAGGATTGGGCCACCACCACCACCCCGTTCCCCACGGCGTCCTCGATCTGCTGGGGGGATGCCCCCCGGGGGTCGGAGAGGAGGGCGTTCGAGGCCCTGAGTTCCTCCAGCCGGGCCAGGTTCTCCGGGGCCGAGACCAGGAGGACCAGGAAGGGATTCCCCCGGGTGGAGGGCCCCATCTCCACCACCCGGAGGCGGTCGCTCTCCCGATCCAGGAGGCGGTAGTACTCCGAGAGCTCGTCCCAGTGGGCCAGCTCCCGGTCCGCTCCCATCACGTGCCCGAAGTAGGCCTCGGGTGAGGGGATCTCCTGGGCCTGGGCCTGGACCTGGACCGGGGCGGGGAGCGCCGGGAGGAGGAGCGGAGCGAAGAGGGGGACAAGGAGCGGGACGATGAGCGGAACGGCGGGCGGGCCCAGAATGGACCGCCGGGGCGGAGCGGAACGGGACGGGAGGGTGGGGCGGGATCGCATGGCGGTCGCCTCCTTTCGCCGGGGGAGGATGGATCCTGGCAGGATAGGCCTGGGCGCGGGGGGCGGCAAATGGGGATGCGACCCCCGGAGGCGCTCCCCTTCCCCTCCGTCGGCCCCCCCCTCCCACCCCTCTCCCCAGGCGGCGTGCGTCTCCCTCCCCCACCCCCTACCTTGCCTCCATGAACCGCTCATCCGCCCGCCCGACGCCCTGGCTGGTCCTCCTCCTCCTGCTGTCCGCCGCCTGGGGCGGCGACGGCGACCTGGCGCCCCCTCCGGAGACGGCGGTGGGAGGCGAGGCTGCGCCAGCGGAGACCCCCTCTGCGGCCCCCTCCCCGGACGGCGCCTCCCTCCCTCCCGAACAGGAGGCCTTCTGGGCCCGGCTCCGGGAGCACTGCGGAAACGCCTACCGGGGGGAGGTGGTGGACCACACCCCCTACTACGCCTCGGCGGCGGCGTACTCCGAGGTGGTGGCCCACTTCCGGGAGTGCTCCGAGGATCGGATCCACATCCCCATGCACATGGACCAGGAC